>NZ_JBQCVG010000012.1:0-46108 GCF_051958615.1 Neisseria sp. P0009.S008 | reverse complement strand
TAATGTATATTTGCTCATAAAAAAACTGCACCTTGTGAGTTGGAGGGGGGATGTCCAACTTTTGGGGTGCAGTTCAAAGCTTTCAGACGGCCTTGAGTCATATTGATATCACTATCTTTTAATTTTCAGTTCAGTAGGCAGGCATGATGCCCACCCTCAAAGTTGATTTACGCTTCGTCTTTGACTGCCGCCTGATACAGGTAAACGGTTGCCAACGGCGGTACGGTAACAGACAGGGAATTTGGTTTACCATGCGACCAAACTTCTTCTGTCTCCACCGTTGCGCCGGCAGAAACACCGCTGCCTTTGTAATGCAGGTCGTCTGAATTGAGGATTTCGCGGTATTCGCCGGCAGAATTCACACCGAAACGGTAGCCTTCGCGCACCACAGGCGTGAAGTTGCTGATGACGATAACACGGTTGCCTTCGCGGTCACGGCGCTCGAAGACAAATACGGAATTGTCGCCGTCATCGGCAACCAGCCACTCAAAGCCTTCAGGCCATTGATCTAATTGGTAAAGCGGCGCAGTGTCTTTATAGACATGGTTCAACTCGCGTACGAAGTCTTGTACACCTTTGTGCCAGCCGCCCTCTTGCTCCAGCAGGAACCAATCCAGTCCTTCGTTGTAGTTCCACTCGCGGCCTTGTGCAAACTCGTTGCCCATAAACAAGAGTTTTTTGCCGGGGAAGCCGTACATAAAGCCGTAGTAGGCGCGCAGGTTGGCAAATTGTTGCCAGCAGTCGCCGGGCATACGTCCGAGCAGCGAGCGTTTGCCGTGCACGACTTCATCGTGTGAAAGCGGCAGGACAAAGTTTTCGCTGTACTGGTACATCATGCCTAAGGTCATTTTGTTGTGGTGATATTTGCGGTTGATGGGGTCTTCCATCATGTAACGCAAAGTATCGTTCATCCAGCCCATATTCCATTTGAAGCTGAAGTTCAAACCTTCTTGGCGGATCACATTGGCAAACGATGTGGATTCTTCGGCGATTTCAGTCGCAGCCGGAACCTCCTCTTTCAACATGGTGTTGGTATCACGTAGGAAAGCGATGGCTTCGAGGTTTTCATGGCCGCCGTATTGGTTCGGAATCCACTCGCCGTCTTTACGTGAGTAGTTGCGGTAAATCATCGAAGCCACCGCGTCAACGCGGATACCGTCGAAGCCGAAACGTTCTATCCAATACAGGGCATTGCCTTGCAGGAAGTTTTTCACTTCGTTTCTGCCGAAGTTGTAAATCAGGGTGTTCCAGTCTTGGTGGTATCCTTCGCGCGGATCGGCGTGTTCATACAGCGCGGTTCCGTCGAATTTGGCCAGACCGTGATCATCGGTTGGGAAATGGCCGACCACCCAGTCGAGGATAACGCTGATGCCCTCGTCGTGCGCGGCTTTAATCAATACGCGCAATTCTTCCGGCGAACCGAAACGGCTGGTCGGCGCATACAATCCGGTCGCCTGATAGCCCCACGAGCCGTCAAAAGGATATTCGGAAACGGGTAGGAATTCGATATGGGTGAAGCCCATGTCTTTGACGTATGCAACCAATTCTTTGGCGAGCTGTTCGTAAGTCAGCCAGAAGTTGTTTTCGGGATTGCGTTTCCACGAACCCAAATGCACTTCATAAATGCTGATGGGCGCGTCAATGGCGTTGGCGCGGGCGCGGAAGTCGGGTGCGTCCACTTTTTCCGGTAAACCGCGCACGACAGACGCCGTATTCGGACGCAACTCCACACCGAAAGCATACGGGTCGGCTTTTTCGCGCACATCGCCGTTGGCATCGCGAATTTCAAATTTGTAGAGGGCGTTGAGTTTGACTGCCGGAATAAAGATGTCCCAAATGCCGTTGTCGCGGTGGAAACGCATCACATGGCGGCGACCGTCCCAGTTGTTGAACTCGCCGATAACAGAAACGCGTTGCGCATTTGGCGCCCATACGGCAAAGCGTACGCCCTTCACGCCGTCCAATTCGGCAAAATGCGCACCTAAAGTCTCATAAGGACGCAGGTGCTTGCCTTCGGCCAACAGCCAGGAATCCATATCTTGCAACTCAGAGTTGAAACGATAAGGGTCTTCTTCAATCACAGGCTCGGAGTCTTCGGTATAACGGATACTCAAAGCGTAATCGGGCGCATCATCGGGCAAAACAGCCACAAAGAAACCGCGTTCATCAATTTTTTCAGACGGCACGATGAGTTCACCGCTGCGGCGGTTCACGATATCCACGCTTACTGCGCCGGGAATCAAAACGCGCACCACTTCATCGCCCTCTGCAAGGCGGTGTCGTCCCAGATAAGCGAACAAGTCGCTGTGGGTGGCAAGAAACAGGCTTTCGACCGTATCGCGCTCGATTTGGTCAAGTTCATGATAAGCCTTGATTTAGCTGTTTGTTTTCATGCGTACCTCGTCAATAATGGCAAGTTGGCCGCCCATGAGGCGGTGTTGTAGGAAATCTTCCAAAGAAACCGGCATTTTTTGCGCCCAGTTCGGATAACCGTCCGGCACGCCGGGGACATTCAAATTGTCAATGACGCCCAGCAGGTTTTCCAGTTGTACGGCGTAAAGCTTGCTGCGGCTCAATGCGCCGTATCTGTGCAAAGCCGCCAGCAAAGTTTCATCGGCTTTTGCCGGCATTTGCACGTCTGCACCCAGACAGCCGGTATATTTCAATTTGTCCAGCAAATCGGCTTTATCGTGTTCGCGCTCATCCAAGGCCGTCTGAAAAGCGGCTGCATCAGGCAAAGTACCGAGTTTGAACATCGTATCCAAATCTTTGCCCATCCAATAACCTGCCAGCGGCGCGACATCGTGGGTACTGATGACCGTAATCGCCTGCTCAGGGTATTCTTCAGGCAGTTGGAAACCGTTCCAGCCCTTGCTGAAATACATCACTTTGTAGGAGAACACTTGATAGCGGTTAAGCAGATAACGCGCTTGATCGGGTACCGTTCCCAAATCCTCGCCGATGATGACGCAACGGTTGCGCTGGCTTTCCAAAGCCAATATGGCGAAAGTCACTTCGGCATCGTAATGCACATATGCGCCGAAATCCGCTGTTTTATCGTTTAAAACCCACCGCAAACGACACAATGCCATCACATGGTCAATCCGCAACACGCCATACAGGCGCATGTTTTCACGCAACAGATGGGCAAACTTTTCATAGCCCGTATGCTTCAACATCGACGGATTGAGCGGCGGCAAATCCCAGTTTTGCCCCGTCGGGCTGAACGGATCGGGCGGCGCACCGACCGATACGTCCATACAATAATCTTAGCGGTGTAACCAAGTATCCACACTGCCGCGCGCCACGCCGACCGCCAAATCGCCGTAAATACCAAGTTTGACACCGTATTCGGCAGCGGCTTGGTTAACTTCTTGCAACTGCTCCGCGCAAAGCCATTGCAGCCACATATAAAAACGGATTTCACGTTCATGGCTGCGCGCGAATTTTTCTACTGCTTTGCTATCAGGCTGATGAAATTCAGACGGCCATGACTGCCAACCCACTTGTCCGGAACGACTGTAATACTGGTCCAAAGCCTCAAACAAACCGAAGCCCTGCAAAGCTTTGCCTTTTTCTAATACAAATGCTTCAAATGCAGCGCGTTCATTTGCCGCAGCTTCGCAAGTATCCTGTTCAAACGCGTTAAACGCCATTTGCAGCGCATCACGCTTGCATGTCCAAACCGCCGTATAAGTTACCGTTTCCGTAACACGCAAAGCAGCAATGCGCTGACGGATTTTCGGTTGTGCCAGCCAGTTTTTCAGTTGCTCGTTATAAGTAAACGCGCCGACTTTTTCGATATCCAAGTAAATCGGATTGAGCCATTCGCGCGAAGAAGGGCTATACGGGCTGGCAAAGGCAGGCTTGCTGGTAAACAAGGCGTGCAAAGGGTTGATACCGACAAAATCCAGCTTTTTCTCTGCCGCATACTTTCATCAGGTTCAGCAAATCGGTAAAGTCGCCTATACCCCAGTTGCGCTCGGAACGCAGGCTGTACAAATGCATGGTCAAACCATTCATCCGACCGCCATTGGCAAGCAGTTTGGGTTGGTAAACCGATTCAGGCGCAACAATCAGGCGTACAAGGCAACATTTTCCGCCGGTCTCGGCCGACAAAGTGTAATAACCGCAAGCCAGTTGGGGCAGCTTAATCCAAAGCGTATCGTTGTCGCCCGGATATAAAGTCAAGGTCTGGCACTCATCCGCCTCATCAATCAATACAACCACTTCCGCACCATGAAATTCAGACGGCATCTGTAAAGACTCTTCGCCGTTTTCATGCGCGACCATCGTATTCAGATAAAGGCCGTCTGAATCCGGTTTGCTTTTGTCCAAAACAGCAACGATCGATTCAAAAACTTCAGGTTTGGTCGCATGATATGTACCGTTGATGTCGTGGTAGCCTAAATCAATACCGGCCGCTACGGCCTGCTGCTCCAATGTCTCACTCATTGCACTCTGCCTGTTTTACCAATATCTGAATCTTAATACAGATCTTGTCGCACCGTTACATGTAATTCATTGTAATCTCTAACAAAATCCATATTTCCCTGTTTGATTTGACCTGCGCCAAAATTTCCTATTTATCTGTCTTGTAAAAACTTAAAGGCCGTCTGAAAAGGAAGGTTTCATTCCTTTTCAGACGGCCTTTATCATGCTTCAAACCTGATTAGTGGTGGTGATGACCGTGCGGGCCATGTACGTGACCGTGGGCAATTTCTTCCTCTGTCGCATCGCGTACACCTTCAACAGTCGCTTTGAACAATACTTTCATACCGGCCAAAGGATGGTTGCCGTCCACTACGGCTTTACCGTCAGCAACATCGGTTACACGATAAATCAATACATCGCCGGTTTCCGGATCATCGGCTTCAAACATCATGCCGACTTCAACTTCAACAGGAAATACGCTTACATCTTCAATACGCACCAGCTCAGGATCTTGCTCTCCGAAAGCATCATCAGGCGACAAAGCCACTTCAACGGTATCACCTACATTTTTGCCGTGCAACGCTTCTTCCACCAAAGGGAAAATACCGTCATAACCGCCATGCAGGTAAGCAATCGACTCTTCGGTTTTATCCAACAACTGGTTATTTGCATCGTACATTTCATAATGCAGGGAAACTACGGAATTTTTAACAATAGACATCATGTCGTCCTTAATCAATATTTAAAAGTCAGGTTCAGGCTATTCTATCACAGCTGTAACTCAACAATCGGTTTACCTTAAACAAATACTTTTGGCGAACACAACAAAACCGAAAAAGTCCATATGAAAAACAAAATTGAATGATTCCAATCCATAAAAGTTGCTTTTTCACAACACAAAGTTGCTAAATTACAAAAAATTCCCCAAACGCAAAAACATTCTAAATCCTTAAAACCAACAACAGTTAAAAAAATCAAATTATTGAATATAAATAACTTTTTAAAAGTTCATTAATTATGAATATTTTTAGATGATTTTTTACCTGCCTCCCTGATTTACATTATTTTCGCTAATTTTGTATTGATTTTAATCCGCAAACGGTTAAGCAACGTTGCATTGGCCCACCCCGTGGGGCATAATAACGAAAATTCAGCAATGAATTTCTACTGTACAGGCCGTTTGACGGCTATTTTTAGTTTAAATGTTTAAATCGATTTAAAAAAGGTCCTCAAAAATGAAAAAATCTCTGTTCGCTGCTGCTTTGTTGTCTTTAGCTTTGGCCGCTTGTGGCGGTGCTGATAAAGCTGCTGAAACTGCCGCTTCTGCTGCTTCTGCTGCTTCTGAAGCCGCTGCTTCTGCTACTGAAGCTGCTGCATCTGCTACTGAAGCCGCTGCTTCTGCTGCTACCGAAGCTACTGAAGCCGCTGCTTCTGCTACCGAAGCTGCTGCATCTGCTACTGAAGCTGCTGCTTCTGCTACTGAAGCCGCTGCTTCTGAAGCTGCTAAATAATATTCTTTTGAATATAAGAAAAGCAGGATACCATTGCGTATCCTGCTTTTTTACATTCTTCATTTTCCCCTTCCCGACTTTTCCGCCTGACTGCCATGCACCTTCACGACCGTTTTGCTGAGTTTCTTTCCGCCTCTGAAATCATTGAAGCTACTCCGACCTTGTTAAACGACCAACGCCGCCGTTTTGTTTCTTCGCCGGATATTGTCTTACAGCCGAACTCTGTCGAAAGCGTGCAGAAAATCATGCGTTTCTGTTTTGAAAACCGCATCCGCGTAACCCCGCAAGGCGGCAATACCGGATTATGCGGCGCAACGGTAACAAGCGAAGGTGTACTGCTCAATCTCTCCAAGCTCAACCGCATCCGCGATATCAACCTTGCGGACAACAGCATGACGGTTGAAGCTGGCGTGATTTTGCAAAATGCTCAAAAGGCGGCAGCCGAAGCCGGACGACTGTTTCCGCTCAGCCTTGCCAGCGAAGGCTCTTGCCAAATCGGCGGCAATATCGCCTGTAATGCCGGCGGTTTGAATGTCTTGCGTTACGGCAGCATGCGTGATTTGGTATTGGGTTTGGAAGTCGTTTTACCAAACGGCGAACTGGTTTCCCACCTTCAGCCCCTGCACAAAAACACGACCGGCTACGACTTGCGCCATCTTTTTATCGGCAGCGAAGGAACATTGGGCATCATTACCGCCGCCACACTCAAACTCTTTGCCCAGCCCAAAACCAAAGCGACCGCATGGGTAGGTTTAGACGATATTGAATCCGCCGTCTCTCTTTTAACTGCGGCGCAAGGCCATTTTGCCGAGCGCTTGACCAGCTTCGAGCTAATCAGCCACTTCGCCCTCGATTTATCTTCGGAATTCAGCCAACTCAAAAAGCCTGCTGATGCGGAATGGCATATTTTGATAGAACTTGCAGATTCCGTTCCCGATGCCGGACTGGATGAAAAGCTTGCCGAATTTCTCTATCAAAACGGATGGGAAAACAGCATCTTGGCGCAATCCGAGCAAGAGCGCTCCGACTTATGGACCTTGCGTGAAAATATTTCCGCATCCCAACGTAAACTCGGCACCAGCATCAAACACGACATCGCCGTCCCTATCGCCCAAGTGGCCGCCTTTGTCCGCCAATGCGCCCCTGCCTTGGAAACCCGCTTTCCCGGCATACAAATTGTCTGCTTCGGACATTTAGGCGACGGCAGCCTGCATTACAATACATTCCTGCCCAACGTATTGAGTAACGAAGCCTACCAATACGAAGACGCCGTCAATACCATTGTTTATGAAAACATCCTTGCCTGCCACGGCACGATTGCCGCCGAACACGGCGTAGGCATCATCAAAAAACATTGGCTGCCCCGTGTGCGTACGCAGGCCGAACTCATGCTGATGCATGCCATCAAAAATCAGCTTGACCCTTATGGCATTATGAATCCGGACAAACTCCTGCCTTCTCTGGATTAACAAAATACAAAAAGGCCGTCTGAAACATTTCAGACGGCCTTTTATCTTATTCAAACTATTTCAATGCCGTTTTCCAATCCAATCCGCCCAAGGAAGGTACCTGTATCACTTCATTGGTATCCAAATTGACCGCTGTCAGCTCTCCGCCCCACAACGCGCCGGTATCCAAAGCAATAACCTGATCGGTATTAACGTAGCCCAATGACGACCAATGTCCGAACACGGTAATATAATCCAAATTCTGCCTATCGGGCGCTTTAAACCAAGGGCGCAGGTAAAGCGGCATTTTTTTCAAAGTGGATTTATATTCGTAATCCAATTCACCTTTGTACGTCAGCGCACGCATACGGGTAAAGACGTTGATAATCATGCGTAGGCGCTCATAGCCTGTCAAATCGTCCGTCCACTCGGTCGGCTTGTTGCCGTACATTTTGCCAAAAAATTTCCTGTATTTTTTACCTTGCAATTCAGCCTCAGCTTCACGGGCAAGACTTTCAGCCTTATCAACCGACCATTGCGGCAAAATACCGGCATGCACCATCACATGTCTGTCGCCGCGCACCAACAGCGGCTGATGACGCAGCCAGTCCAGCATGGCATGACTATCGGGATGGGTCAAAATCGGCTCAACTGTATCACTGCGCTTAAGCGTTCCTTCACCGCAACCGACTGCCAAAAGATGTAAATCATGATTGCCCAAAACCATTTGCACACTGCTGTCATGCTCTTTGGCAAATTTCAGGGTTTCCAAGGACTTCGGGCCGCGATTGACAATATCACCAACCAGCCAAAGGGTGTCCGTACCATGATTAAAGCCGATTTTGGCAAGCAACAAAGTCAGCTCGTCAAAACAGCCTTGAATGTCTCCGATTGCGTAATGTGCCATTATTATTGTTTTCCATTGTTATTATTTTCAGACGGCCTCAAGCCCAGCCCAGGCCGTCTGAAAACATCAATTATGCATTTAAAACCAATACTGCTTCTGCTTCAACCTGAACACCTTTAGGCAGGCTAGCCACGCCCACCGCAGCGCGTGCAGGGAAAGGCTGTTCGATAAATTCAGCCATCACTTCATTGAATACGGCAAAGTTGGCCAAATCGGTCAAATAAGCATTGAGTTTGACGATATCGTTCAAAGAACCGCCTGCCGCTTCTGCTACGGCTTGCAGGTTTTTAAAGACTTGCACTGCTTCGGCGCGGAAGTCGCCATTGCCGACCACAGTCATTGTAGCCGGATCCAAAGGAATCTGACCGCTCATATAAACCGTGTCGCCTGCACGGACTGCTTGGCTGTATGCACCAATCGCGGCAGGGGCTTTGTCGGTATGGATAATGGTTTTAGACATGATATTCTCCTCAAATAGAAATGTCAGAATCAGGTGGAAGCTTCGAATTTTACTTTCAACAGAAATACGTTTCAATAAAAGCATTCAATTAATGCGTTTATCCCGTCTTGTTCTTCCCCGATTTTAAACCTACAATCCTACACATTATTCATTTCAAAGCCGAAATTATCATGTTTTTTGTCTTATCCCCAGCCAAAAACCTCAACGAAAAAGACCCCTCCCCCGTCAGCAGCTTTACCCAACCCGACCTTTTGCCCGAAGCAGAAATCCTGATGCAAGAGTTGCGCCAGCTTGCCCCTCAACAAATCGCCGAGCTGATGCATGTTTCCGACAAAATCGCCCTGCTCAATGCCGAACGCAATGCCGTATGGCACACGCCGTTTACGCCTGAAAACGCCAAACAGGCCGTATTTATGTTCAACGGCGATGTCTACGAAGGCATCGCCGCCGATACGCTCAAACCGGAACAAATCGACTACCTGCAACAACACGTCCGCCTGCTCTCCGGCTTATACGGCGTACTGCGCCCGCTCGACTTGATGCAGCCCTACCGCTTGGAAATGGGTACGGCCTTTGCCAACTCACGCGGCAAAAACCTCTACGAATTTTGGGGCGATAAAATCACCAACCTGCTCAACCAAACACTGAAGCAAGCCGGCAGCGACGTTTTAATCAACCTCGCCTCACAAGAATATTTCAAATCCGTCAACACCAAAAAACTCAACGCACGCCTGATTACACCGATTTTTAAAGACGAGAAAAACGGCAAATACAAAATCATCAGCTTCTACGCCAAACGTGCGCGCGGTTTGATGGTGCGCTACGCGGCAGAACACGGCATTACCGATCCTGAAATGCTCAAAAATTTCGACTACGAGGGCTATTCATTCAATGAAGCAGCTTCAAACGAAGCCGAATGGGTATTCATGCGTGAAGAACAATCTAAATAAAAACAGAATCCTAGATATTTTTTCTAAAATACCTCTTGGCAAAGGCCGTAAGTTCCATTAATATTACGGCTTCAAGAATGGAAGCGTGGCAGAGCGGTTTAATGCAACGGTCTTGAAAACCGTCGAGGGTTGATAGCCCTCCGTGAGTTCGAATCTCACCGCTTCCGCCATTCTTGATATTTTTTTATCTAGTGAAAATGAAATGCGAGACTTGATGATTCAAGTCTTTTTTATTTTCAAATCCAAAGAATTCCGTAAAGGCCGTCTGAAAATTTCTTTTCAGACGGCCTTTTCCTTTTCTACAAATCAAATGCGGCGTTAATCAAACGTTTGGTGTAATCGTTTTGCGGATGATGGAAAATCTGATCCGCGCTGCCGTACTCAACCATTTCGCCCTGCTTCATCACAATCACGTTGTCGCTGACGGCGCGCACGACAGACAAATCATGACTGATGAACATATAAGTCAGACCGTATTTCTTCTGCAAGTCACGCAAAAGTTCGACCACTTTGGATTGTACGGAGCGGTCAAGTGCAGAGGTCGGCTCGTCCAAAAGGATGAATTTCGGGCGCAGGATAACGGCGCGTGCAATAGCGATACGCTGACGCTGGCCGCCGGAGAATTCATGCGGATAACGGTTGAGCGCGTCAAGCGGCAGGGACACTTCCTTCATGACTTCCAAAACGCGCTGGATACGTTCTTTTTTGGTCATTTCAGGATGATGAACCGTCAAACCTTCGCCAATAATTTCGCCAACGGTCAAGCGTGGTGAAAGCGAACCGAACGGATCTTGGAACACAATTTGCCGTTGCGATTTCAGACGGCGTGCTTCTTCGGCGGTATAGTTTTTCAGGTCTTTGCCTTCAAAAGAAATATGGCCGGTATAAGGCAGCATCTGCATGACGGCTTTGCCCAACGTGGATTTGCCGGAACCGGACTCGCCGACGACGCCCAATGTTTCGCCTTCTTTAATTTTGAAGCTGATGCCTTTGACAGCGTCAAAAGTTTTGAGCGATTTGCCGAAAAAGTTTTGCTTCAATACGAAAGAAACATTGACATTATCGGCATCGATTAACACACCGGCGTTGTTTTCTTCCGGCTCTTTCATGCCTTTAGGAATGGCATTGATGAGTTCGGCGGTATATTCGTGTTTCGGATGGGCAAATACTTCTTTGATTTTGCCACGCTCGACAATTTCGCCGTTACGCATGACGCAGACGGTTTTGGAATAGTGTTCCGCCAAACCCAAATCGTGGGTAATGAAGATAATCGCCATGCCCATTTGCTGTTGCAAATCGTGGAGCAAATCGAGAATCTCGGCTTGAATGGTTACATCCAAAGCGGTGGTCGGTTCGTCAGCAATCAGCAAGTCAGGTTCATTGATGAGCGCCATGGCGATCATAATGCGTTGCAGCTGACCGCCGGAAAACTCGTGCGGATACTGCTTCATGCGGCGCTCGGCTTCTTTGATGCCCACACGCTCCAGCAATGCCAATGCCTTCTGCCCTGCTTCTTTTTTGCCAAGCTTTTTATTGTGCACACGCGCCGCTTCAATCAGCTGCGCACCAATACGCATAAACGGATTGAGCGAGGTCATCGGCTCTTGGAAAATCACGCTGATGCGGTTGCCGCGTAAATCACGCAGGGTTTTCTCATCGGCATCCAAAATGGAAATGCCGTCAAAAGTAATGCGCGAATCTTTGCTGTATCGGGCAAATTTTTCAGGCAACAGGCGCATAACGGACATGGACGTTACAGACTTGCCCGAGCCGGACTCGCCGACCAAAGCCAATGTTTCGCCCTCTGCCACTTTAAAGCTGACATTACGCACGGCATGAACGGTTTTCTCATGCAGCTCAAAATTGATGTCCAGATTTTCTACAACCAGTAACTGTTTTGTCATTTTGATTATCCTTTTGGTTGTGGTTTAGCGGTCTTTCGGGTCAAGCGCATCGCGCAGGCCGTCGCCGATAAAGTTGAAACAGAACAAAGTGGTTACCAAGAAGAAACTCGGCACGAGCAGCTGCCAAGGTGCAGCTTCCATAGAAATCGCGCCTTCTTGCAACATCGAACCCCAACTGGTCATCGGCTCTTGCACACCCAAGCCCAAGAAGCTTAAGAAGGATTCAAACATAATCATGCCCGGCACCAGCAAAGAGGCATACACCATCACCACGCCCAAAACATTCGGAATAATGTGGCGCGTTACGATTTTACGTTTTGCCACGCCGCTCACACGCGCCGCTTCGACAAACTCTTTATGCTTCAAGCTCAAGGTTTGACCGCGCACAATACGCGCCACGTCCAGCCAAGACACCAAACCCACGGCGGCAAAAATCAAAAGCAGATTGCGGCCGAAGAACGTGGTCAGCAGAATCACGAAAAACATAAACGGAAACGCGTTCAGAATTTCCAAAAAGCGCATCATCAGCGAATCGAGCTTACCGCCGATAAAGCCGGCAATCGCACCATAAAGCGTACCGATGACAACGGCCACCAATGCGCCGGCCACACCGACCAGCAAGGAAATACGTCCGCCGGTTGCCGCACGCGACAGCAAATCGCGGCCGAGCAAATCCGTACCCAGATAGTGATGGGTAGAAAAGGACGGCGGAATCTGCATATTATCCCAGTCGGTGAAGTCGTAGGTGTAGCGGACAATCCATGGCGCCACAATCACAAAAATACTGATCAACAACAGGATGATAATGCTGTACACCGCCGCTTTGTTCTGTTTAAAACGCCGCCATGCGTCGCTCCACAGGCTTTTGCCGTGTACTTGGGCGTATTCTGCTGCCTCTGCAAGGGCCTGAGTCTGCTTCTTTTTGAATAACATAATGTTCTCTCTCGCTTTTTATTCTTTCTTCAGGCCGTCTGAACGTTTCAGACGGCCTTTGCGCAAATGGGATTAATAACGGATTTTCGGGTCAATAATGGCATACAGAATATCGAGGATGGCGTTGAACAAAATGGTCATAATGCCCACCAAAATCGTCAAACCCAAAATCATGCCGTAGTCGCGGTTGAGCGCGCCGTTGACAAACAATTGTCCGACGCCGGGAATACCGAACACGTTTTCAATCACAATGGAGCCAGTGATAATGCCGACGAATGCCGGGCCTAAGAAAGAAACAATCGGCAACATGGCAGGACGCAATGCATGGCGCAGGATGATGCGGCTCATGGGCAGGCCTTTGGCGCGTGCCGTGCGGATAAAGGGGCTGTTCAATACTTCGATCATCGCGCCGCGCGTAATCCGCGCGATACTGGACACATAACCGATGGACAAAGTAACGACGGGCAAAATCAAGTTCATTAGTGCGCCATCGTTCCAACCGCCGGCAGGCAGCCATTGCAGTCTGACGGCAAACACCAGCACCAATACCGGCGCCATCACAAAGCTGGGAACGACGATACCGGTCATCGCGCCGCTCATCAGCGAATAATCCAGCCAACTGTTTTGTTTTAAGGCGGCGATGATGCCGATAAACATACCGAAGATGGCGGCAATCAAAAAGGCGTAGAAGCCAAGTTCTGCCGATACCGGCAGGGATTGGGCAAGCAACTCATTAACGCTGAAATCTTTATATTTGAACGATGGTCCCAAATCACCCTGCGCCAACTGCTTGAGGTAGTGGAAATATTGGAGGTACATCGGGTCATTGAGGTGGTATTTGGCTTCGATGTTGGCCATGACCGCAGGCGGCAAATTGCGTTCACCTGTGAACGGGCTGCCCGGTGCAAGCCGCATCAGGAAAAAAGATACGGTAATCAACACCAGCATGGTCGGGATGGAAGCACATATCCGTTTGATGATGAATTTCAACATAATCAGGCTGTCCTGTCTGAACATACCGGACTCGTGAAAACAAGCTGACCTGAAGCGGAAATCGGATGAATGGCAGCAGGCATCTGTAACGTCGCCGCGCCGGTTTCTCTCTCTATTCCGACCGGGTTATTGTTTTTATTCGGAGTCGGGTAAGGTTTTTTAGTTTTTAGATAATTATTGTTATAAGGCCGTCTGAAACTTTGTATCCGCCGTTTCAGACGGCCTTTCACGTTAACGCGCCAAAGGTTCGGTGCGTTCAATCAGCCATGCTTTGGCCGCGCCTTCTGTCAAAGGCTCGAGACGGCGGCGCACTTCGGCGTGATATTGGTTCAGCCATTCGATTTCGCTGCCGGTCATCAGTTTGGTATCGATCAGACGCGTATCGATTGGACAGAGGGTAACGGTTTCAAAATACAGGAATTTGCCGAACTCGGTTTCCTCAGGATTTTCAACCGGACGGTTGATTACCAAACTTTCGATACGGATACCCCATTTGCCCGGACGGTAAAGACCCGGCTCGTTGGAAGTCAGCATGCCTGACTTCATCGCGTGATGCGGTTGCGGCACGGCGGCGACGGCAATGCTTTGCGGACCTTCATGCACATTGAGGAAATAGCCCACGCCATGACCTGTACCGTGACCGTAATCGCATTGCGCCTGCCAGAGCGATTTGCGGCAGATGGCATCAATCATCGGGCCTTTGATGTTTTCAGGGAAAATGGTTTCCGCCAGAGAAATATGCGCTTTCAACACCAAAGTGTAATCGCGCTGCATGGCCGCACTCGGATTGCCGACGGGAACCACGCGCGTGATGTCGGTCGTACCGCCCCAGTATTGGCCGCCGGAGTCAATCAGCAGCATACCGTCGCCTTTGATTTTGCTGTTGTTTTCCGGTGTCGCGCTGTAATGAGGCAATGCGGCATTGGCATTGTAGCCGGCGATGGTGTCGAAACTTGGCGAAATAAAGCCGGGACGTTGGCTGCGGTGTTTGTAGAGCATGCCGTCAATATCCAGCTCGCTCAATTCACCGCCGTCTGCCAAGATTTGTTCAAACTCGGCAAAGAAGCCGCACAATGCCGCGCCGTCTTCCGCCATGGTATTGCGGATATGGGCGATGTCGGCATCGGATTTGACTGATTTGAAGAATGTGCTTGGGTGGATGGCTTCAATCAAACGAATGTCTTCAGGCAGGCGGCGCAAAGTGCCGACAGCGGTTTTGTTCGGATCAATCAGCAATGCGCCCTTAACACCTGCCAAATAATCCGCTGCTTGCGCATAAGGCAATACTTCAAAACCTGCCGCTTTCAAAGCTTCGGCAGATTCTGCTTTCAGACGGCCTGCATCGGTAAACAATACGGCTTTGTCTTGGCTGATAAACAGATGGGACAAGAACACAGGGTTGAACGGTACATCATCGCCGCGCAGATTGGTAATCCAGGCAATGTCGTCCAAAGAAGAAACCAAATGCGCATCTGCGCCCTGCTCTTTCATGGCCGCACGGATACGGGCCAGTTTTTCAGCTGCAGTTTCGGAAACATAGTCGGGATGGTGAACGTAGATTTCCGGAGTCGGCAATGCAGGACGGTCGTCCCACACTTCGTCCAACAAGGTTTCAGGATATTCGAGGCGGATGTTTTTGGCGGCAAGTGCCTGTTTCAAACCGCGCTCGCCGCTGAGTGCGAACATATCGGCAGGCGCGCCGACCACTGCACCCTCGGGCAGATTTTGTGCCAACCACTCGGTATAAGGTGCATCAACACCCATTTTTTGCAGCTCGATGCCGCTTGGCGCAAGCTGTTGGCCTGCCTGTTCCCAATAGCGGCTGTCCGTCCACACGCCTGCTTTATCGGCGGTCACCACCAAAGTGCCGGCCGAACCGGTAAAGCCGGAAAAATCGCGGCGTGCCTGCCAATGCTCGGGCAGGTATTCGGAAAGGTGCGGATCGGCGGAAGGAATGACAAACGCGTCCACGCCATGTTTTTTCATGGCTTCGCGTAAAGCGGACAAACGTTGTTGTACAGATTTCATGTGTTATGTCTCCTATTGTTTCAGACGGCCTCTGTCATCAATGCCGTCTGAAAACTTGTGCTGTCTATAATCAATCTATTTTTTCGGTGCGAACGACCAGCTCTTGACCGTGTAGTTCCGCAAAGGGTCTTTGTCGGAATAGCCGATAATATCAGGTTTAACCATACGCACTTCAACCTGATGATACAGCGGAATCAGTGCAGCGTCTTCTTGAAGCTGCTTCTCCGCATCGGCATAGAGCTTGCTGCGTGCTTCCTTGCTGACACCATCTTTCAGCGTATTGTTCATAAATGTGTCAAACGCCGCGCTTTTGTAGCGGAATGCATTATTTGAGTTGTTAGATTTCAAGATATTGAGCATACCTGCTGGATCGTTGAAATCGGAACACCAGCCGCTGAACGAAACCTTGAAATTGCCTTGCGCGCGCGTATCCAAATAAGTTTTCCATTCCTCGTTGGACAAAGTCGGACGGATAAACGGAATGGCGGCTTTCCACACCGACTGCACGGCAGTAATTTGTTTTTTGGACGCTTCGCTGGTGCTGTACAAAATATCGAACTCAAGCGGATGGTCATCGTTGTAGCCTGCCTCGTTCAAGAGTTTGCGCGCAGTTTCGATGCGTTTTTCAGGCGTCCACTCTTTCCACTCCGGATAAACAGGAATCACACCCTGCATTTGTGGCGGCGTCAATTGGAACGCAGGCGTATCACCGCGGCCGCCCACTTTGACGACGATGTCGCGGCGCGTCAGCATATTGAGCGCCTTGCGGACGCGCGGATCGTTAAACGGCGCCGCTTCGTGGTTCGGCTCCAAATACCAGCTGCACAAAGAAGTTGTACGTTTCACTTGTCCCGGAAACTCAATATCCGCCACTTTGACCTGATCGCTGGGAATGCCGTAAGTCACATCAATTTCATTGGCGCGATAACGGTTGTACTCGCCGCTACCTGACAAGAAAACAGCCTTCGGAATAGCCACTTTGTCTTTATCGTAATAATTGGGATTGCGTTCCATATTAATGTGGCTGTTGACTTTCCAATCCGTTAAAAGATAGGCGCCACTGGAAACGTAATGACCGGGCTGCGTCCACTTATTGCCGTATTTTTCAACAGTGGCGCGGTGAACCGGAAATGTGAATTGCTGAATCAGCATATCGGGGAAATAAGGCACGGGCGCAATCAGCGTAAATTGCAGGGTCTTCGCGTCCAAGGCCTTGACGCCCAATGTCTCAGGCTTGGCTTTGCCGTTTAATATATCTTCCGCATTTTCCACTTGTGCATCGACCAAATAGCTGCCAAAAGGTGCGCCGGTGGCCGGATCGGCAAGACGGCGGAAGCTGTATACAAAATCTTCGGCAGTAATCGGATCGCCATTGCTCCATTTGGCATCACGCAGATGGAAGGTCCAAATACGCTCACCCTCGCTCTCCCATTTTTCCGCCAAAGCAGGAATGGTTTTGCCTTCTGCATCCGTACCGACCAAACCATCCATCAACTGACGGATAATCGCACCGGCCGCCATATCGCCGCTCATTTGAGGATCCAGCGTACCCGGCTCGACGCCGTTGCTGACCACCACGCGCTCATAATCGGTACGCTTAAACTCAGGAGCAGGCTTGACATCGCGGCTGCACGCCGACAACGCGAATACGGCAGCCAATGATGCAGCCAACAGCGGATAGGTTTTTCCGGCCATATTTCATTCCTTCTTTTTGGGTATTCTTCTTTTTCAGACGGCCTGATTATTCAAACTACACCAGACTACATTTATTTAGAATTTTTCCAGTGTAGTTAAATCATCTATTTCAAGTCATAAAAATAGTGTTTTAAACCACATATTCCATCAGGATAATAGTGAGCCATCCAAGATTGTTGGCAAATTAACACAAAAATACGTAACTGAAAACTATTTTTCAATTTATCCTACGATAAATTACAAATGTATTGATTTTTTATAATTTGTCAAATAAGATTATCCGAATACCCCGTCCCCAATTAAGAAAAAGACATAAAAGGAGAACAAAATGAACAAGTTATCTTGTTTTGTTGCCATTACCCTCATCGGCTCTTCCATGAGCATCGCCCACGCCGAACCTAAAATGAACGGTACCATATACATTATGACCGAGGTCGAGCACAACAATAAAACCGGCGTAACCAATACAACCATTTCCGATAAAAGTTCCAGTCTTTATCTCTCCGATGAAGTACGACTCAACAACGACTTATGGCTGAAATGGCAACTTGGCTCCTTTATTTACTTCGATTCCGACCGCTGGGGCGGCTGGGGTACTGCCGACTCATACGTCGCTCTCAACAGCTACAAAAACCTTGGCACCGTCAAAATGGGTTACATCAGTACGCCCATGAACAGCATTTATCTGAACCCGTTCGACACCAACAGCTCGATTTTGGAATTCGGCAAAATTTCCCGCTTCGGCCAACGTCGCGTTTCTATGGCTTATGAGTCTCCTTGGAAAAACGGTTTCCAATTCAAATTCAACGTTTCCCCAGGTTCCAATGCCGCACGCAACAACAACGACTGGAATCCGGACAAAAAACGAGACGGCGACTGGGTTTTCGGCTGGGGTGTGGACTACAACCACCCAAACAACGGCTTTAACGCCCACTACGCTGCCGAATACGCACCCAACGACTCTCCGACCGAAACCAAAGACTTCCAAGCCCATGCATTCATAGCCGGATACAGCAAAGACAAAATCTCCGTCGATGCCGCGTTCCAATACGCCAAAAACACTTGCGACGGCTTCAGCTGCTGGGGCGTATGGAAAGATGCGGCAGGCAACGTAGCTGGTTCTTACGACAAAGAAATCAACAACACCAAAGAGTTTATGGTGTCCGGCTCATACAAAGTAGGCAATTTCAAACCTCAAATCGGCTTCGCCTACGGTAAAAGCTCTATCGGCGAAGACTACAAACACGTTGCCGTCAGCACTGATTACAGCTTCTCCAAACGGACAACTGCCACACTCGGCGCCGGCTGGTTGAAAGAAAACGTCAATCCGAAATACGACAAAGATTTGCCGAAAAAATCTTCTTACGCAGTGGGCATGGTATTTAAACACCGCTATTAATGCCTGACAGATTAAAGGCCGTCTGAAACAATTTGTTCAGACGGCCTTTTCTACATCCTATAAATAAACTTGCAGCCCACCTTAAAAATCATTACATTGCCCACACTCAAGCAACAAAAACGTCATCATGAACGCCCACCGCACCCTCATCATCTCTGTTTTTATCGTCGCCAGCTGCGGCCTCGCTTACGAGCTCATCATCGCCGCGCTTGCAAGCTATCTTTTGGGCGACAGTATTTTGCAGTTTTCCTCCGTCATCGGGCTTTATCTGTTTTCAATGGGTATCGGCGCGCACCTGACCCGCTACATCAAAGACGAAGACGTGTTGCACCGCTTTATCGAAATCGAACTTCTGGTCGGCATCATCGGCGGCATTTCCGCGCTGGCATTATTTGTGGCCTTCGGTTTATCCGCCGCCCCGTTCCGCACCCTACTCTACGCTTTTGTACTGATTGTCGGCATGGTTGTCGGCATGGAAATTCCTTTAGTCATGCGCGTGTTAAACCAAAAAGGTGCGGAATTTAAAGAACTCGTTTCCAAAGTATTGACCTTCGACTACTTGGGTGCACTTGCCGTCTCGTTATTATTTCCGCTCCTGCTCGCCCCCAAACTCGGCATGGCGCGTTCCGCCCTCTTGTTTGGCATTTTCAACGCCGCCGTTGCCTATCTGACTGCACGCGTTTTCAAATCCGAATTACCCCGCTATCACGCCATCCGTACACGTGCGTTTATCGTATTGACCGCGCTCATTACACTCTTTGCCTACGCCGACCGTATCTCTTTCAAAGCCGAACAAAGCTATTTCGGCGACCCCGTCGTCTATCAAAGCCATTCGCCCTACCAACGGCTGGTCGTTACACGCTGGAAAGACGACACCCGCCTCTATATCAACGGCAACCTGCAATTCTCCTCACGCGACGAAGCACGTTACCATGAAGCACTCGTTCTGCCTGCCATGCAGATGGTGCCGAACGCCGAACGCGTCCTGATTCTTGGCGGCGGCGATGGATTAGCGGCACGCGAAGTCTTAAAATATCCGCAGATCAAAAATGTTACTTTGGTCGATCTCGACCCCGACATGACCGCCACCTTTAAAACCTCTGCCACCTTGAGCGCGCTCAACCAAGGTTCGCTGTCCCATCCCAAAATGCACGTCGTCAACGACGATGCCGCCAAATGGCTGGAAAGGTCGTCTGAAAAATTCGACGTTATCATCATCGACCTGCCCGACCCGTCCAATTTCTCGCTGGGCAAACTCTACTCCGTCCCCATGTACCGCCTCGTCGCCCGCCATCTTCAGCCGCAGGGCAAAATCGTCGTCCAATCCACCTCGCCCTACTTCGCCCCCAACGCCTACTGGTCGGTCGTTGCCACCCTCGAAGCGGCCAAGTTGAATACCGCACCCTATCATGTTTACGTCCCCTCCTTCGGCGAATGGGGATTTGTGCTGGCAGGGTTTGACCAAAGCTTCCCCATTCCGCAAAAATTCGACGTACCCACACGATATCTCAATGCCCAGACTGTTGCCGAAATGTTCCGCTTTCCGCCCGATATGGCAAGGCGCAAGGTGGAAGCAAATTATTTGAACAACCAAATTCTCGTCAGTTATTTTGAAAGCGATTGGAACAATGTGATGCGATAGAATATCTAAAGGCCGTTTGAAACATCTGCCTTCTTTTTATCTCCGTTCAGACGGCCTCATCGCCCGTTTACCCTTTTTCACACAGCATTTGCTTGAAAAAATAAGGTTTATCTTTATCTAGATAGAAGACAATCGACACTATCCGTTGAATGAAGGAACAAACACTTATGCAGTATTTTGGAATCGGTTTTTTGGTTTTAATCTTTTTGGAAATCATGTCCATCGTCTGGGTTGCCGACTGGCTTGGCGGCGGTTGGACGCTGTTTGTGATGGCTCTCAGCTTTATCAGCGGTATCTTTATGCTGCGCCATACCGGCATCTCCGGCTTATTGCTCGCAGGCGCAGCCGTCCGCAGCGGACAAAACATTTCCCTCTATCAGATGCTGTGGCCGATTCGCTATACTGCCGCCGCGGTTTTCCTGCTCAGCCCCGGCTTTATTTCAACCGCCGTTGCCCTGCTCTTGCTGATTCCATTTAAAGGTAACGCGGCCGTTTCTTCTACGCAGTCTTTCCAAAGCCGCCAGACTTACAGCTCCGCCAAAGATGATGAAGATATTATCGAAGGCGAATATACGGTTACGCGCACCGGCAAAGCCGACAAACCGCAAGACTATATCGAACACAAACCCGATTGACGACTTCCTTCATAAAAGGCCGTCTGAATTAGGAATACCTCAAAAGTGTTTAATATTTCAGACGGCCTTAGTCATTTCCGGACTTTGAAAATGTAAATATCAGTTTGTAATTCGGTTATTCCGCATAATTCATTTAAAATAAGCAACTATTTTGATTCTAAAAACGACACGGTATCCAATGAACGTTCAACGTCTTTTCCCTCTCTCCCTCAGCTTGATTACCGCCGCTGTTTTATCGGCGTGTGCCACCCAAAACACACCGACTGCTTCGAAAAGCGAAACCGTCGTTCAGCCTAAATCCACTTCTATTCCTTCACGCCGCGCCGACAGCGAGTCCAAAGTCCTGTCCGATTACAGCCAATACCAAAGCGCCATCGATGCCGCCAAACGCGGCGACGATGCTTGGGTACAACAATTTTTATCCCAAGCCAGCGACAGCGCAATGGCTGAAAACGTCCGCAACGAATGGCTGAAAACCTTGGGCGCGCGCGGCCAATGGGATTTGTTCCGTCAAGAATTCAGTAAATTGAACGCCGCCGGCGTCGCACAAGAAGTGCAATGTTATGCCGATTTGAGCAGCGGCAATTACAGCAAAGCCGCCGAGCTGGTTCGCGTGACCGGCAAACTGCCTGCCGGCTGTACCCGCTTGGTTGAAAGCGCGGTAGCTTCAGGCCGTCTGAACACCAACGACGCATGGCGTCGCGTGCGCGGCTTGTTAAGCAACAGCCAAACCACAGATGCACGCAACCTCGCCGCCGCATTGGGCAGCCCCTTTGAAGGTGGCACGCAAGGTGCGACCGAATACAGCCTGTTGAGCGTGATCGGCAAAGATGCACGCAAATCCGCTTCTGCCGCCGCCACCCTATCCGACATGGAATCCGGCCTCAGCCGCGAACAACGCAGCTTCGCATGGGGCGTACTGGGCCACTACCATGCACAAAGCCAAAACATGCCGACTGCTTTGAGCTACTACGGCCGCGTTTCCGACCGCAAACAACTGACCGACGAACAATTGGAATGGTACGCACGCGCCGCTTTGCGCCTGCAACGTTGGGACGAATTGGCAAGCGTGATTCAGTATATGCCTGAAAAACTGCAAAAAGACCCGACATGGCAATATTGGCTGGGCCGCAGCTTCGCTGCACAAGGTAAAAGCAGCCAAGCCAAAGAAATGTACGAAAAAGCCGTCGCTTCCGGCCGCAATTTCTACGCCGTAATGGCAGGTGAAGAATTGGGCCGCCGCATCAATACGCGCAACAACGTTTCTGATGCCGATGCCAGAGACGTCCGCCGCATGAGCGAAGACGGTGCCATCAAACGCGCATTGGTTCTATTTAAAAACAGCCAAAGCAACGGCGATTCCAAAATGCGCCGTCAGGCACAGGCAGAATGGCGTTTTGCCACTCGCGATTTCAACGAAGACAACCTGCTGACTGCCGCACAAGTCGCTTTTGACAACCAGTTCTACGACATGGCAATCAACAGCGCCGACCGTACTGACCATAAACTCAACTACAAACTGCGCTATCTCTCGCCATTTAAGGATATTACCGTCCGCTATGCCGCACAGGCAGGCGTTGACCCTGCATGGGTTTACGGTTTGATTCGCCAAGAGAGCCGCTTTGTCATGGGCGCTCAATCCAGCGTCGGCGCACAAGGCCTGATGCAGGTCATGCCTGCAACCGCCCGCGAAATCGCCGGTAAAATCGGCATGAGCAGCAGCGAACTCTACACCATGGACGGCAATATCCGCATGGGTACTTGGTATATGGCAGATGCCAAACGCCGCCTGCAAAATAACGAAGTAATGGCCACCGCAGGCTACAATGCCGGCCCCGGCCGCGCCCGCAACTGGCAGGCTTCTTCGCCTTTGGAAGGAGCCATCTACGCCGAGACCATCCCATTCACCGAAACCCGCGACTACGTGAAAAAAGTCATGACCAACGCGACTTATTACGCGTCATTGTTCAACGAACCGCAAACTTCGTTGAAACAACGTATGGGTACGGTTCCCGGTCGTTATTAAAACCAAATAGGCCGTCTGAAAAGTGAGACAGAATCAAACGTTCAGACGGCCTGCAATCTTGACAGACTATCGGGTTTATAAGATAATCTCCCAATTGTTTCTGACCGAAAAGGTCACTTGCACGGCAAAAGCCGACTTGTTAGGAGGTGATGTTTACATCACGGCGCGTATCCCGCCCTGCCCTAGGCAAACCCGCGATACAACAACTATCCCATTATGACAAACCGTCCTCTATTTCTTAAAACGGTTTGATTGAACAAAATTTAAAGGAAATAAAATGCCTGCTATTCGTGTTAAAGAGAATGAACCATTTGAAGTTGCCATGCGCCGTTTCAAACGTGCCGTAGAAAAAACCGGTCTGTTGACCGAACTGCGCGCCCGTGAAGCGTACGAAAAACCAACTACCGAACGCAAACGCAAAAAAGCTGCTGCAGCCAAACGTCTGCAAAAACGTCTGCGCAGCCAACAACTGCCTCCTAAAATGTACTAATTACAGGCCTGCCCTGTGATAAACGACACACCGCAAGGGCAGCTTTGCGGTGTGTTTTGTTTTTCAGACGGCATCTTTTTATATAAAGTGAGAACATTATGAGCCTAAAAACACAATTAACCGAAGACATGAAAACCGCCATGCGTGCCAAAGACCAAGTGTCTTTAAGCACCATCCGCCTGATTAATGCCGCCATCAAACAATTTGAAGTAGATGAGCGCACTGAAGCCGATGACGCAAAAGTCATCTCTATCCTGACCAAAATGGTGAAACAGCGCAAAGACAGCGCCAAAATCTATACCGAAGCCGGCCGTCAAGATTTGGCTGATAAAGAAAACGCGGAAATCGAAATCCTCAACCGCTACCTGCCGCAAATGATGTCCGCAGAAGAAATCAAGACTGTCGTTGAAGCAGTCATTACAGAAACCGGTGCATCAGGCATGGCCGATATGGGCAAAGTTATGGGCGTACTGAAAACCCGTCTGGCCGGCAAAGCCGACATGGGCGAAGTCAACAAGATTTTGAAAGCCGCATTGACTGCTTAATCATCAATAATCAAAAAGGCCGTCTGAAATATTACTTTCAGACGGCCTTTCTTATTGTGCTAATCAAGCAGCAGTTACTTTACTTTCATGACGCAACAAAGTAATTAAATCGCTGATACGTTTTTTCATGGAACGGCGATCGACGATTTGGTCGATTGCACCCTTCTCCAACAAGAATTCTGCACGTTGGAAACCTTCCGGCAGGGTTTCGCGTACAGTCTGCTCGATAACGCGCGGACCTGCAAAACCAATCAGAGCATTTGGTTCTGCCAAAACCACATCGCCCAAGAAGGCAAAGCTGGCAGATACGCCGCCCATGGTCGGGTCGGTCAATACGGAAATAAACGGCAGACGTTTTTCAGTCAGCAAATGCAAAGCCGCGCTGGTTTTCGTCATCTGCATCAAAGAATTCAAACCCTCCTGCATACGCGCACCACCGGAAGCCGCCACGCAAATAAACGAACAATTATCTGCAACAGCACGGCGCACACCCTGCACGAAACGCTCACCCACTACCGAACCCATGGAGCCGCCGATAAAACGGAATTCAAAAGCAGCCACCACGACAGGCAGGCCGTTCATGGTACCTCTCATAACGACCAAAGCATCGTCTTCGCCGGTTGCTTTACGCGCAGCAGCGAGGCGATCCGTATATTTCTTGCTGTCTTTAAATTTCAGCGGGTCTGTCGGTTTAATATTGGCTGCAATCTCTTCACGGCCTTCTTCATCCAAAAGCAGATCCAAACGTTCGCGCGCAGAAAGCGGATTGTGATGGTTACATTTCGGACAGACTTCGCTGTTTTGTTTCAACTCGGTTGAGTAAACCGTTGCCGAACAAGACGGACATTTGTGCCACAGACCTTCAGGGACGCTGGACGAACTGCTTCGGTTTTTAATTTTCGGAGGAAGAATTTTATCTAGCCAGCTCATGAATGACTCCTTAGGATTCAGAATTCAGACGGCCAGTTGAACGTAAGGCCGTCTGAAACAATAGAATGGAAAAATTTAGCGAATCGCGTCTTTCAACTCTTTAACCAACGCGCCTACTGCTTCAGCCTCGCTACCTGCGTGGCTTTCAATCTCTTTGACGATACGGCTGCCGACAATAACAGCATCCGCCACCGCACCAATCTTACGCGCACTCTCCGCATTATTGATGCCGAAGCCGACACCAATCGGAATATCGATGTATTTGCGCAAAAGCTCTATTTTACGCGAAACTTCTTCAGTGTCCAAACTTGCTGCACCGGTTACACCTTTGAGCGATACATAATACACAAAACCGCCGGCCACTTTGGCAATAATTTGAATACGCTCCTCAGTTGTCGTTGGCGCAATAAGGAAAATACAATCAATACCTTGTGCTTTCAACGACTCATGTAAAGGCGCAATGGTTTCTACCGGAGAATCCACGGTCAACACGCCATCAACGCCTGCTTCGGCAGCCGCTTGCGCAAACGCCTGATACCCCATTTTATGTACAGGGTTCAAATAGCCCATCAAGACAACCGGCGTTTTATCATTGGTTTGGCGGAACAAGCGCACTGTTTCCAATACGTCATGCAAGGAAACATGATTTGCCAACGCCCTTTCAGCCGCACGTTGAATAGTCGGGCCATCCGCCATCGGGTCAGAAAACGGCACACCCAGTTCCAAAATATCAGCACCATTAGCCACCAGGCTATGCATCAATGCCAAGGTTGTCTCAAGGCTGGGATCACCCACCGTAATATAAGGAATCAGTGCTTTTGCGCCATTGAGCGCTGAGAAAGTTTGTTGGATTCTGCTCATTTTCTGCTATCCATTTCATCGATTTGAATGTTGTCCGGCGGCCTGTTTATTCTGCCGTTACATTTGTTTTAAAAACCTCAGTCTGCCATGAAAAGGCGGCATCTATCCGCATTATCTAATGACTGTTTCTTCCCAATCGGCAAACAAGAGGCTAAGTATAACATTTACGGCTATTTCATAGAATCATTTGCAATCAAGATTCTGATATTTTGAAAGCAATATAAAACAATAAAGGCCGTCTGAAAATCATTCAAACAGCCTTTATTAGAATCAATTATGCAAATCTTTGTATGCCTTCGCACTTTTGATTAGAATTTCCCTATCGATTACAGCTCGACATGGTGATTTTGTTGTTCAGAACCCAGATGACGCTCCAAATCAGACAAAATCTGCATCAGACCATGACGCACTTCTTCTGCATTGGCGGCAGGATTGCCGTTTGCATCCAAAGCACCACGGCTGAACGTATCGATATATGGTTCAAACGTATCTTTCAGTTTCAACAACTTAACTACATCTGAGCGCGTATATCGATCGCCACCGTATCCAATCACAACATTATTTTCATGTTGCCATTGGGCAAACTGAGCCGGGCTGATTTGCACCAATTGGCACATCTCATCCAACGTAAAATAACGCTTGGCAGGAATAACCGGATTATTGTTGTTTGTCATAGTAATGCTCCACCATGCCTTTGAGTTTTTGACTGGCATGGAAAGTTACCACACGGCGTGCGGTAATCGGCACTTCTTCACCTGTTTTAGGGTTACGGCCAGGGCGTTGAGGTTTGTCGCGCAATTGGAAATTGCCGAAACCGGAAATTTTAATTTCTTCACCACGCGCCAAAGTGCTGCGGATTTCTTCAAAAAAGAGCTCGACGATTTCTTTGGCATCATTCTTGGTGACGTTGCTGACTTTGTCGACCAAAATATCAGCCAATTCTGCTTTAGTTAGTGTCATGTGTTTACCTTCATTCAAACTGGTGCAATTATTACCAAAATTCTTTTAAAAATCAAGTCCTCACCAAAAAATTAAATATTATTGGCGATTTTTGGCGACAACTTTTGTCTTATGTTAAGCGCGAAGCTGTGCGTCTTTTTCGGCTGCCGCTTTAATCATTTTCGCAACCAAAGGCTCGATGACTTCATCTGTCAGCGTGTTTTCCATATCTTGCAAAATGATTTTGACGGCAACGCTCTTCATGCCTTCAGGCACGCCCGTACCGCGGTAAACGTCAAACACGCTGATTTCTTGAACCAGCTTGTTCGCCGCCGCTTTCAGGGCATTTAACAAATCATCATGCGTTACAGCCTCAGGCATTACAAATGCCAAATCTCGGCGTGCAGGTTGGAATTTGGATACGGACTGATAACGGGTTTTCTCACGACCCAATACCGCATCCATATCGATTTCAAACACCAGCGGCGCTTGCGGAAAATCATATTTTTGCAGCCATTTCGGATGCAACTCGCCCACAAAACCAACTACTCGGCCGTCTGAAATAATATTGGCGGCACGTCCAGGATGCAATGCCGGATGTTCGGTTTTAACAAAAGATACCTCTTTGTTTTTCAAAAGACTCTCAACATCGGCTTTCATATCGTAGAAATCCACGTTACGTGTTTTCTCGCCCCATTGCTCAGGCAGCACAGAGCCATACCACAAACCGCCGATACGTTCGTTTTGAACAAATTGATCAGCCGAATCTTTGCTGAACACACGGGCAATCTCAAATACGCGTACACGGTTTTGCTTACGGTTCAAATTGTTTTGCAAAACTTCCACCAAACCGCCGATAAGCGTAGAACGCATGACGGCATACTGCGCCGCCAACGGATTTTGCAGGCGGATAGGATTGGTATTGGCAGCAAAGTCTTGCTCCCATTGCTCATCCACAAACGCATAGCTGACCACTTCGCGGTAACCGCGTGCCGCCATTTCGTTATAAACCGCAAAACGCGGGCGTTTGGTTTCAGGCAAAGCCAACATTTTCAGACGGCCTGAAGTATAGTCGTCAGGAATATTTTCATAACCGTAAACACGGCCGATTTCTTCAATCAAATCGGCTTCAATCTCGATATCGAAACGGAAGCTAGGAGAAGTAACACGGAAGCCTTCTGCGGTTTTCTCAGGCTGCAAACCCAAGTGTTGCAAGATAATTTCGACTTGCTCGGCAAGAATTTCAACGCCCAATACCGTTTTCAGACGACCTAAACGCAATTCAACCTGTTTTGCCTCAGGCAATTTTCCTTGTGCTTCAACCATTTCACCGGCTGCACCACCGCAAATCTGCACCACCAATTCGGTAGCACGCTCAATAGCATCAGCTTGCAAGCAGTAATCCACGCCACGCTCAAAACGGAAAGAAGAATCCGAGCCAAAACCATATTGACGGGATTTACCGGCAATAATCTCCGGAGCAAACCAAGCTGCTTCCAACACAATATTTTGCGTCTTATCAGAAACCGCGCTTGCCTCGCCGCCCATCAAGCCGGCCAAGCTCAACGCACCTTTTTCATCAGCGACCACCAGTGTATTGTCAGCCAAAGTAACCGTCTTCTCGTTCAGACACGCCAAAGTCTCGCCATTTTGAGCACGGCGGACAATCAAACTGCCTGACAGCTTGTCAGCATCGAAAACGTGCATAGGCTGACCGATTTCCAGCATCACATAGTTGCCGATGTCCACCAATGCGGAAATGCTGCGGATACCGCTGCGCTCCAAACGTTGTTTCATCCAATCAGGGGTAGCCGCTTTCGCATTGACATTTTCAATCACGCGACTGATAAAACGGCCACAGTCAGCCGGTGCATCAATACGGACAGCCTGTTTTTTCTCACTGCCGATAGAGGCCGTCTGAATTTCAACAGGCGTAAACGCACATTGAGTCAACGCAGAAACCTCACGCGCAATGCCCTTAACACTCAAGCAATCAGCACGGTTAGGCGTAATTTTCAATGTAAACAGCGTATCGTCCAAATCCAAGTATTCACGGATATTGGTACCGATAGGCGCATCTTCAGGCAGAATGTGCAGACCGTCTACACCATCATCAGGCAAACCCAGTTCATTGGTCGAACACAGCATACCGTTTGATGGCACACCACGCATTTTAGTCGGCTTAATTTTAAAGTTACCCGGCAAAACGGCACCCGGCAACGAACACGGCACTTTAATACCCGGCTTGACATTCGGCGCACCACAAACAATCTGAACCAACTCGCCCGTACCGGCATCAACTTGGGTAACGTTCAAACGGTCTGCATCAGGGTGTTTTTCAACGGATTTTACTTCGGCAACAACCACACCACTGAAAGCAGGGGCGGCAGTATCGATTTCTTCCACTTCCAAACCGGCCATGGTCAAAAGATGTTCCAGTTTATCGGCAGAAAGATCAGGATTGGCTTGGGTTTTCAGCCATGAGTAGGAGAATTGCATGGTTTAACTCTCTTTTTATGAAACCGTATGAAAATATTTAATATTTCAAACAGCATATACTGCAAATTTTTAAAAAGTAAATATCTACTAATTCATTTAATTAAAAAGAAATTTCGTATATTTCTTGAATTGTATCTTGATTATAAATTCGTTGGTCTGTTTCAATAACTCTAATACTCTCACTTTCCGAAATATGAATAAGTTTCAACTCTTCTATTAAAGTATCATATTCCCCTGTATGAGCTAGCACAAACGAATCAATTCCCATATAACTGTTAGAGTCCCTTCTTCGAGCAACGACTTCAGACTCAGACAAAGTTAAAACATAACATTTTGCCTGTCTATGAACATACTTGGTTGCCATAGCCTCTAAATCTGCTTGTTTCCAACGTTCTCTTAAAGTTGTTTTGGCACTAATTGTTATTGGTGTCTTTCTGTTATACAAAACAATGTCTAAATTAACATTAGGAACAAAGGCTAATTTGGCTTGAGTATAGATGGGACTAATATTTTCTCTTAACAATGACAAAATAATTAACTGCTCGAACACCCCTCCATTTATAGATTGATTATTTTCATATTCTTCTTTATATTTTTCCCAATAATTTCTAATAAACTCACTTGCCAACCAATTTGGCTGAATAGGATAATTATGAATTAACTCCTTAACAATCCTTTGTATTTTGCCACTGCTCATAGTATTAATCCTTAAGCCCAAGTTTTATTAAAATCCGCTCAGCTGTAGCCTGAATCGCTGGCACAGCAACCGAATTACCAAATTGTTTGTATGCGGAAGCATCTGCAACCGGGATTTTAAATTCTTCAGGAAACCCTTGCAGCCTTGCCCATTCGCGCGGAGTCATTTTTCTGATTCCTTCACGGTTTACCTCGCCTTTGATATTGGTGGTCGGAGTAAAATCGGTAATACGCTTGTCGATTACCAAATTCCGCTCCCTTCCCATACCGCCGACGACAATCGCATTGGCAATCCCGTCATCGGGAATAATTTCATATCCGAACCCATTACCCTTTTCCTCATGCCTTTGTTTGTGTTTTCTTAAAGTATCGATGTATTGGGTGGACAAATAATATTTTGTTGGCACGGTATCTTTTTCCCGTATATCCTTAAAGGCTACCTGAATTCCTGTCGGTTCGGGATATTCGAAATCTTTAATATTGGTATCTCCCCGAAAGCCGACAATAAAAATCCTTTCGCGGTTTTGCGGCACGCCGAAATCCTTTGCGTTGACAATTTTCGGCTCGGGTACAAAATACCCCAAATCTTCCCTCAGAGTATTCAATATCGTCTGCAACGTCCTGCCTCGGTCGTGATTGGTCAGTCCTTTTACGTTTTCCAAAAAGAATGCCTTGGGACGATGCCTGCGGATAATTTCCGCCACATCGAAAAACAATGTGCCGCGCGTATCTTCAAACCCCCCGCGCCGACCGGCAATCGAAAAAGCTTGACAGGGGAAACCCGCACACAGCACATCAAATTGCTTCGGAATGTATTGTTTGGTTTCTTCCAGAGTAATATCACCGAACGGTACTTCCCCGAAATTGGCTTCATACGTCTGTTTGGCTTTCTCGTCCCACTCACTCGAGAACACACATTTTCCGCCCAAGTTCTGCATCGCTATGCGGAAGCCGCCAATACCTGCAAACAAATCGATAAAGGTAAATTTGGGCTTCAAGGCCGTCTGAAAAGTACCACTGTTTTCAAAAAGGCAGTATTGCGCTGCTTTTTCTTCCAAATATTCGCCTTGATTACTACCCTTAATTTCGTTTTTGTAAATCAATTCTTCTTGCCCGGATGATTTCTTTGACTTTTTCTGCACAGCTGGTTGTATCTTTAACGACATCGTTACTCCAAAAACGTAAAACCGTCCAGCCCTCGGCTTTCAGACGGCCTGTTACTTCTATATCCCTTTGGATATTGCGCTCAATTTTGGCAATCCAAAACTCACGATTTCCCTTTATTTCCGCTTTTTTCTGTTCCCAATCCTTACCGTGCCAGAATTCTCCATCGACAAATACGGCAACTTTATATTTTTTAAACGAAAAATCAGGTTTCCCAAAAATGCTTCCGCTATTTTTCCGATACCTGAGCCCTAAAGCCCACATCGCCTTTGCCAATGCAAGCTCAGGTTTCGTCCCTTTACTTTTGTTGGCACGCATACATTTTTTGCGCTGCTCTGGGGTTAATTTATCCATTGGGATTATTTGAAATTTATTTAAACTGCTTCAAAAAGTTCAAATCATTATCGAAGAACAGGCGCAAGTCATTCACGTTGTAACGCAGCATAGCGAAGCGGTCGAGACCAATACCAAAGGCGAAACCGGTATATTTTTCAGGATCGATATTGACGTTTTTCAACACGTTAGAATGTACCATACCGCAACCGCCTACTTCCAACCATTTGCCGTTTTCACCCATGATGTCGATTTCGGCAGAAGGCTCGGTAAACGGGAAGAAAGACGGACGGAAACGTACTTGCAAGTCATCGCGTTCAAAGAAGCGACGGATAAAGTCAGTGAACACTGCTTTCAAGTCGGCAAAAGTTACGCCCTCTTCTACCCACAAACCTTCGGCCTGATGGAACATAGGCGAGTGAGTGGCGTCACTATCCACGCGGTAAACGCGACCGGGAGCAATAATGCGGATAGGCGGCTCTTTTTTGTCGAGCATATAGCGGATTTGAATAGGCGAAGTGTGTGTGCGCAAAACGTCGCCGTTTTCAACGTAGAAGGTATCTTGCATTGCACGCGCAGGGTGATTTGCAGGAATATTCAAGGCTTGGAAATTATGGAAATCGTCTTCGATTTCAGGGCCGTCCGCCACTTCAAAACCCATACCGTGAAACAGCTCGACCACACGTTGCAAAGTCAAAGTAACTGGATGCAAACCGCCATATTCTTGCGCACGGCCCGGCAAAGTAATATCCAAGGCTTCTGCAGCCAATTGGGCTTGCAGCTTGGCTTCATTCAGGGCATCGCGTTTGGCATTAAAGGCCGTCTGAAACTGATTTTTGCATTCGTTGATGTGCGCGCCTATGGTTTTACGTTCTTCAGGAGACATTTGACCCAAAGTTTTCAAAAGTCCGGTCAATTCGCCGGTTTTACCAAGATAGCGTGCTTTAATTTGTTCTAAGGCATTGAAGTCTTGCGCGGCTTCAATAGCGGCAATACCTTCCGCAACGATACGGTTTACATTTTCCATGGTGGTTTATCGTCTGTTTGTTGATGGCAGGTCGTCTGAAACAACAAAGCCGTCTGTTGGATTTGATTGCAAACCCGTTCAGACGGCCTTTTGTCTTATTGCGGCCAATCCGTTTGATAAGAGAGGCCTATTTTATCGCAAATTAGTATAAAAAAATAGAGTTTAAAGAAAGAAAATCAACTACATAGGATTTCTTTAAAAAAAGGAAAAAGGAAGCATAAGCTTCCTTTTTAAATAATCTTATCGAATTAAGCAGCCAAAGCAGCTTTAGCTTTTTCAACCAATTGTGCAAATGCAGCTTTGTCGAATACAGCCAAATCAGCCAATACTTTGCGGTCGATTTCGATAGCAGCGCGTTTCAGGCCGTTCATGAATTTGCTGTAAGACAGACCATTTTCACGGGCACCTGCGTTGATACGAACGATCCACAGTTGACGGAATTGACGTTTGCGTTGGCGACGGTCACGGTATGCGTATTGACCGGCTTTCATTACCGCTTGTTTGGCAACACGGTAAACGTTTTTACGACGACCGCGGTAGCCTTTGGCTAACGCGAAGACTTTTTGGTGACGAGCACGAGCGGTAACACCGCGTTTTACGCGTGGCATATTCTAAACTCCTTAAGCGTAGGGCAACATTTTAGCAACAGAAGCCAAATCGCGTGAATCAACCATAGCGGTGCCGCGCAATTGACGTTTAGTTTTAGTGGTTTTTTTGGTCAGGATGTGACTTTTGAACGCATGACCGCGTTTTACACCACCGTTACCCAGTACTTTAAAGCGTTTTTTCGCGCTAGACTTGGTTTTCATTTTAGGCATTGGAAAACTCCATTCGTTATTAGATAAGGTATAAGGGGTTTTGAAATAAATTTCAAACACTTGGAACCCAAAATACCACGGTTTTTGCCGCTAATTAAACCTTATTTCGAGCGGCAATCGAAATAAGCCTTGCATTATAGCTTTATTTTTTCTTAGGCGCAATCATCATCACCATTTGGCGGCCTTCCATTTTAGGGAAGGACTCGATTTGTGCCACTTCAGCCAACTCTTCTTTTACGCGCTCAAGCAGTTGGGCACCCAATTGTTGGTGGGCCATCTCACGACCGCGGAAACGCAATGTCACTTTGACTTTATCACCATCGGCAAGGAAGCGGTTGATGTTGCGCATCTTGATTTGATAGTCGCCTTCATCAGTACCCGGACGGAATTTAATTTCCTTGATTTGTACCTGCTTTTGGTTTTTCTTGGCTTCGTCGCGCTTCTTGGCTTGTTGGTATTTGTATTTACCGTAATCCATCAGTTTGCATACGGGCGGTTTGGCAGTCGGGGAAATTTCTACCAAATCGACATCTTGCTCTTCGGCCATAGCCAGAGCTTCACGAACTGAAACGACACCAAGCTGATCGCCTGACTCACTGATTAATCGCACTTCTTTGGCGGTAATTTCACCATTGATTCGTGCTTCGCGTTCTTGAGCGATGATGAATACTCCTATAAAAATTAATGATTGACGAGGGCGTCAGTGATTTCTTGCTGCAATTGTGCAATAAAATCATCTACATTCAAAGAACCCAAGTCTTCTGCTTTGCGGCGTACCGCAACTTTGTTTTCTTGTTTCTCTTTATCGCCGACAACGATTTGATAAGGGAAACGGTATTGACTGTTGTCACGGATTTTGTAACCGATTTTTTCGTTACGCAAATCCAATTCGACACGGAAGCCCGCCGCCTGCAACTTGGCAGCCACTTCGCGACAATAATCTGCTTGGTTCTCGGTGATATTCATAATCACCATTTGAACCGGCGCAAGCCACAATGGGAATGAGCCTGCATGGTTTTCAATCAGAATACCGATGAAGCGCTCCAACGAACCCAAAATAGCACGGTGCAACATTACGGGACGCGTACGGTCGTTGTTTTCTGTTACATACTCGGCATTCAAACGCTCTGGCAATACGAAGTCCAACTGCAGGGTACCACACTGCCAAGAGCGACCCAAGGCATCTTTAACATGGTACTCAATCTTAGGACCATAGAATGCGCCTTCACCAGGTAACTCTTCCCACTCTACGCCGCAAGCGGTCAATGCATCACGCAAACCTTGTTCGGCCTTATCCCAAACTTCGTCAGAACCTGCACGTTGCTCAGGGCGGAGGGACAACTTCACAGCAACATCATGGAAACCGAATTGTTTGTAAATGCGAACCAGCAATTCATTGAATGCACGTGCCTCATCAACGATTTGATCTTCAGTACAGAAGATGTGTGCATCATCCTGCACAAAACCGCGAACACGCATCAGACCATGCAACGCACCGCTTGGCTCATTGCGGTGGCAAGAACCGAACTCAGCCAAACGCATCGGCAAATCGCGATATGAGCGCAAGCCGTTATTGAAAATTTGCACATGACCCGGACAGTTCATCGGTTTAACCGCGTATTCGCGTTTTTCGGAACTGGTCACGAACATATTGTCTTTATAGTTTTCCCAGTGGCCGGATTTTTCCCAGAAGGTTTTATCCATAATCTGAGGCGTTTTCACCTCTTTATAACCGGCAACATTCAGCTCTTTGCGCATATGCTGCTCAATCACTTGCCACAAAGCCCAGCCTTTAGGATGCCAGAACACCATGCCCGGTGCTTCATCTTGCAGGTGGAACAAATCCAATTGTTTACCCAGCTTACGGTGGTCGCGTTTTTCCGCTTCCTCGATGCGTTGGATATAGGCTTTCAATTCGTCCTTACTTGCCCAAGCCGTACCGTAAACACGTTGCAACATTTCATTGTTGCTGTCGCCGCGCCAGTATGCGCCTGCCAGCTTGGTCAGCTTGAAGTTTTTCAAGAAACGGGTATTGGGAACGTGAGGACCGCGGCACATATCGACGTATTCTTGATGATGATACATACCCATCGCTTCCACTTCAGGCATGTCTTCAATCAGACGCAATTTGTACTCTTCGCCGCGATCTTGGAAAATTTTGACGGTTTCTGCACGAGGCGTCATCACTTTAATGACGTCATAGTCTTGTGCAATCAACTCTTTCATGCGCGCTTCGATAGCGGCCACATCATCAGGCGTAAATGGTTTTTCAGTTGCGATATCGTAATAGAACCCGTCTTCAATCACCGGGCCGATAACCATTTTGGCATCAGGATAGAGCTGCTTGACTGCATGACCAACCAAGTGTGCGCAGGAGTGGCGGATAATTTCCACACCTTCTTTGTCTTTAGGCGTAATGATTTGAACGTGGGCATCTTCGGTAATCGGATCGCAAGCATCCACCAATTTACCGTTAACCTTGCCCGCTACCGTTGCCTTTGCCAAACCTGCACCGATAGACGCTGCAATTTGCGCCACGGTAACGGGTGATTCATATTGGCGGACCGAACCGTCCGGCAAGGTAATGTTCAACATCAGAAAGCTCCAAAACATTAAAAAATAACGGCATAAAGCCGTTATGGAAATTTGGTAGGCACAATTGGACTCGAACCAACGACCCCCACCATGTCAAGGTGGTGCTCTAACCAACTGAGCTATGTGCCTTCATCTAGGTCGCTTATTGTAACGAAGCGTGTTCCCTTTTGCAAGCATCTGTAAATACTTTTCAGACGGCCTGAATATTTTTGTTTGATTTATACCTCATTTTTTATTTCCCTCATCATTCAGGCCGTCTGAAACATTGTTTTGACAAAGATAAAATCCAGCCGTCAACTAACGAAAAATCCTTTATAATCTGCCCTTTCATTTCGCACACACGCGAACGTCCAATCTATTGTTACTATGCTCAAATTTACCTTACACAAAAAAGATGGTCATGCCCGACGCGGCACTTTGGAACTGAACCACGGCAAAATCGAAACGCCGGTATTTATGCCGGTCGGCACTTACGGTTCGGTCAAAGCAATGAACCCGCAAAACCTGCATGACATTAAAGCGCAAATCATCTTAGGCAACACTTACCATCTGTGGCTGCGCCCGGGTTTGGAAGTCATCGAACAATTCGGCGGCCTGCACGAATTTATCAGCTGGGACAAGCCGATTTTGACCGACTCGGGCGGTTTCCAAGTATTTTCGTTATCCGATATGCGCAAGCTGACCGAAGAAGGCTGTACATTCCAAAGCCCGATCAACGGCGACAAACTGTTCCTCTCGCCCGAAGTGTCGATGAAAATCCAAACCGTATTGAATTCCGACATCGTGATGCAGTTGGACGAATGCACCCCTGGCGAAGCAACGCACAGCCAAGCGCAAAAATCGCTGCAAATGAGCCTGCGTTGGGCGGAACGAAGCAAAAAGGCTTTTGAAGACCTGAAAAACCCGAATGCCCTGTTTGGCATTGTACAAGGCGCGATGTATGAAGATTTGCGCGAAGAATCGCTGAAAGGCTTGGAAGAACTCGACTTCCCTGGCTTGGCCATCGGCGGCTTATCCGTTGGCGAACCTAAGCCCGAAATGTACCGCATGTTGCGCGCCGTCGGCCCTATCCTGCCGGAACACAAACCTCATTATTTGATGGGCGTCGGCACGCCTGAAGATTTGGTGTACGGCGTAGCACACGGCGTGGATATGTTCGACTGCGTCATGCCTACCCGCAATGCGCGTAACGGCTGGCTGTTTACCCGTTTTGGCGATTTGAAGATCAAAAACGCCAAACACAAACTCGACAAGCGTCCGATTGATGAAAGCTGCACCTGCTACGCCTGTCAGAATTTCAGCCGCTCCTACCTGCACCATCTGCACCGAGTCGGCGAAATCTTGGGCGCACAGCTCAACACCATCCACAATCTGCACTTCTACCAAGTCATCATGGCAGAAATGCGCGAAGCCATCGAACAAGGCAAATTTACCGATTGGCAGGCGCAATTCCATGAAAACCGTGCCCGCGGTGTGGATTAATCCTTTTAAAGGCCGTCTGAAATCAGGTTTGGATTCAAACTGCTTTTCAGACGGCCTCAATATTCTCAATTAATAAAGCACAATTATGTCCCGTTTCCATACCGAACCGCCCTTAGCCTACACTGCACAAAACCGTACCGCCGTCCTGCTGCTCAACCTCGGTACGCCTGACGCGCCCACTGCTGCCGCAGTAAAGCCTTACTTGAAAGAATTTTTGTCCGATCAACGTGTTGTCGAACTGCCAAAGCTCTTATGGCAACCGATATTGCGCGGCTTGGTATTGACTTTTCGCCCCAAAAAAAGCGCGCATGCCTATGAAAAAGTTTGGTTTAAAGAAGGTTCGCCGCTTGAGGTTTATACACACCGCCAAGCAGAAGCCCTGGCCAAACATTTGCCCGATGTCATCGTCCGTCATGCCATGACTTACGGCAATCCAAGCGTTGCTGATGTTTTGGCGGAACTCAAAGCCCAAGGCGTGGGCAAATTGCTGGTCATTCCTCTCTATCCGCAATATGCCGGCTCTTCTACCGGCGCGGCTTTGGACAAAGTGTTTCAAGAGTTATTGCTGCAACGCAACCAAATGAGCGTCCGCACCGTCTCCCGTTATTACGACGATGCCGCCTATATTCAAGCCATGAAGCAGCATATTGAAGCCTATTGGGCTCAAAACGGACGCGGCGAAAAACTGATGTTGAGTTTCCACGGCATTCCGCAAAAGCATCACGACGACGGCGACCCTTATCCTGACGAGTGCCACCATACTGCCAAGCTGTTGGCGCAGGCATTGGGCTTGTCCGAACAAGAATACATCGTTTCTTTCCAAAGCCAGTTTGGCAAATCCCAATGGATCAAGCCCAGCACGCAAGCCCTGTTTGATCAGCTGCCGAAACAAGGCACGACCAAACTCGACGTATTCTGCCCCGGTTTTCTGGCCGACTGCCTCGAAACCATGGAAGAAATCGCCATTATGGGACGCGAACAATTCCACGCCGCAGGCGGCAAAGAATACCGTTACATCCCCTGTCTCAACGATTCCGCCGACTGGATTACCGCACTTGCACAATTAAGTCGAGTCAATCTGCAAGGCTGGATTTGACCTAAACCAAAGGCCGTCTGAAAAATCTACTTTCAGACGGCCTTTAGCGTTATCATCAAGCTATTAAAACGCAAACCAAGCGTGTGGCCATCAAAAACACCGCTCAAAAAGGAATACATCATGACTGCACTCCGCCCTATCCTGCTCCTTCTGACCGCACTCAGCCTCCCAACTGCTTTTGCCGCTGATGCCTCACTGATAAGCAAAGGACAAAAAATTTACGAAACCAACTGCGCCGCCTGCCACGGTAAAAAAGGCGAAGGCCGGGGTGCCATGTTCCCGCCTTTATTCCAGTCCGACTATATCAACAAAAAACCGCAAGCCCTGTTGCAAAGCATGACCAAAGGCATCAACGGCCCGATTAAAGTAAACGGCAAATCCTACAACGGCTTTATGCCTGCTACCGCCATCAACGATGCCGATGTTGCCGCCGTTGCCACTTACATCATGAACGCCTTCAATAATGGCGGCGGTACGATTACTGAAGCAGATGTCAAAAAATCTCACGGGAAAAAATAAAACGTCTCTCCCCTAAAGGCCGTCTGAACATTTCAGACGGCCTTTTCGATATGGAACACATTTTTGTTTCCATATTTATGGTTACGCAACATCAACAAACATACGCAAAAAACCGTCAAATCAAAAAAAGCATATGCGTTTTGTGTTAAAGTAAACACTATTGATCGGCTGTTTTGCATCCAGGCCGTCTGAAAGGTTTTCTGTTATGAACTTTTTCCGCAAGACTGTTTTATTTTTAGTCGTCCTCTCCATATTTGCCGCCTGCGGCTCCTTTATTTCCCAATACGTTTTGGGCATGAACCCGTGCGTATTGTGCATCCTGCAACGCTTGTGCGTATTGGCTGTCGGGCTGTTGGCCATTGTTACGGCATTCAGTTCTCAATCTTCCACATTTGCCCGCTCGCTCTCGGCATTGTTGATTGCCGCTCCGGCCGTTTACGGAGCAGGTGTCGCCGCCTATCAAATTTGGCTGCAAAGCCTGCTGCCCGGCACCGCCCCTTCTTGCGGCGCACCTTGGACTTTCCGCCTGCGCGACTGGCCCTTGTTCGATTGGTTTGAACCCATCGTCCGCGGTTTTGGCAATTGCGCCGAGCCGGACTATCTATTCGGCGTTGCCCTGCCGGTGTGGAGTATTTTGTATTTCGGCTTTGTCGTATTGCTGCTGCTTTGGGCTTGGTTGAAAACCAGAAAAATCTGATTGGTTTCGATATAAAAAGGCCGTCTGAAATTTCAGACGGCCTGAGACCTTTGCAAAAAAGCCTTTCCTCTAACAACCGAAACCTAAATAAAGATTTTCGGCTGTTTTTGTTTCAAATATCCAATAATTCTATTCAAATACTCCCTTAATCCCCCTTAAATACCTGATTAATCAGGCATCCGGACCGAGACCTTTGCAAAATTCCTTTTTTCCCAACAGCCTAAACCCAAACACAGGTTTTCGGCTGTTTTTATTTCAAATATCCACTGATTCTACTCAAATACCCCCTTAATCCCCCTTGGATACCTGATTAATCAGGCACTCAGCCACCTTTTAGGTGGCAACAGGCGCACTTAGCCTGTTGGCGGCTTTCAAAAGGTTCAAACACATCGCCTTCAGATGGCTTTGCGCACTCACTTTGCTCAGCTCAAAGTAGGCTGCCCGCGCATAGCGGAATTTACGGTGTAACGTACCGAAGCTTTGTTCGACCACATAACGGGTCTTCGACAAATATCGGTTGCGTTTGGTTTGCGCTTCCGACAGCGGATGTTTGCGGTGAGCTTTTCGGTCAGTTGGCGGTTAATCAGTTCCAATAATTCGGACAGGGTGTTGTCTTGAGCCAGCCAGTTGCGGTAGCGGCATAAGGTGCTGTAATCGGGGATGCTCAGTTCGTCAAAACGGCAAAACAGGTTGAAATCGACGCGGGTGATGAGGCTGTGTTCGAGTTCGGGATCGGAGAGGCTGTGCCATTGTCCGAGCAGGACGGCTTTGAACATGGACAACAGTGGATAGGCGGGACGGCCGCGGTGGTCTCTAAGGTAACGGGTTCTTTGACGGTTCAGGTACTGTTCGATCGGTTGCCAATCAATTACCTGATCCAACTTCAATAGTGGGAAGCGGTCGATGTGTTTGGCAATCATGGCTTGTGCGGTTTGCTGGAAGAAGGTGCTCATGAGAAATCCCCTAAATGTCTTGGGCGGGACTTTAGGGGATTTGGGGGATTTTGCAAAGGTCTCCTATTGCCTTGATGCACGGTTGCTTAGGTTAAAACTTCATCTCCAAAGTCAGGGTGTAATTTCGTCCCGGTGCGGCGTAGCGGTTATACCTACCGACATTATTGTGCCTATTGACCGCTCCTTCGGCAGTCTGCCTTACAGACTCCCAAGTGGTATACCGGTAGTTGAAGAGGTTATACACGCCTGCGCGCAGGGTCAGGTGTTTCTTGATATTGTAATATCCGGAAACATCCGTAACATGCCAAGGCCGCGTCCGCCGTGATGCTGCTTTTTTAGCATTAGCATTACCGTTCAACAGCGCCTGGCTGCCTAGCAGTTCGTCAACAGATTTTGCCTTGGAATAAGTAAACATCGTATTGATGCCCCATATTCCGTCAGGATGGTCGTAACCCAAACCCAATACATATCGTGAAGGTTGGACAGCATCAAAGAGATATGAAGTTACAAACGTCCTGTCGGCGCGTATATCGGCATCTTTGACCTTGATACGGTTATAGGCAAGCGTGGAATACAACCCGTCCGGCAACCCGCCCCATACACCGTGCCAATCGATTTTACCCAAAATATTGATACCGGCTATCCGTGCATTTTGAGCATTTCGGTATCCGGGGTCGCCAGAAGCCGAAGTTTGCCCGTTTTGAGTTCGGGTTTCATAACCGAATGCAATCAGGTCGCGATAGGCATTGTTGAAATAGCTGACTTCCAAATTGCCGAAGTCCCCTTTAAATACAATACCTGCCTCTCTATTAAAGGATTTTTCCGGTTTCAGATCCAACGTTTTCAAAGACTCCCCGGCTCTCCAGCCGTACATTTCGGCAAACGACGGCAGACGGAAGCCCGTAGAAGCGCGATAAGTCAAATCCATCCAGGTGAAAGGCTTGAGGACTACGCCTGCGTTCCAAGAAAGGTTGCGGTGAGTGCCGGTAGAGACACTCTTATCTTCCGAATGCGTACTGCGGTAATCGTAACGTATGCCTGCTCCGACATCTGCCCACCTGCCCAAACGGACATTGTCTTGAACGGCTGCATAATAACCGTTGCCGCCGATATTCCTCGGTGTGCAGTCTGTATAGGTGTTATTGCCGAAACGGCATATCGGCGATGTATTGACCGTGGTCTTGCCGATAGACACCCAATACGGTTTGCCTTGGCTTCCATTGGGCGACTGCTCCCCTTCTGGAGTTTTCGATCCATATGCCTGAACTGCGTTTTGCAGATAATAATCGCTGTGGGACAATTGCGACTTAAAGCGATCGTACCCTAGATTGATACTCAAATTGTGACGGATTTTGGCCGTATCAAATGCCTTTTTAAATACTGCTTGGAACAGGTTTCGGCTTTCTTCATAAATCATCCGGTCGGATTTATAGAAGGAATACGGTTTATTGCCGTCGGGACGGCAATTTTTATCCGAACCGTCGTGAGAGCAATGCGTCTGCTGCAAACGGTTGTCCAAATCTATACCTTGCCGGTCATAAGAAAGTCGGGCGTAATCGGCCCAGGTATCCTTGTCAGCATTATGGTAAACATATTCGAACCCGTACCGGTTTTTAGTATGGCGTTCATCATAAAACACGCCGGTACCGTAACCGATACCCTGCAATGTACCGCCCTCTCCCTGAATAAACAGCCTTTCGGCCTTATAATTGCCCGAATATTTGCCAAAGCCGCTCGGCGTACCGTTTCTCCGGACACTTTCATTCAGATCGGCCTCGGTAAAATAGGCAGGAACAGTCATATCCCGTGTATCAAAGGTCTGCTGCGTACGTTCAAGAACGGCTCCGACATAATGGCGGTTGTCCAAATGCCACCCCGGTCGGAACAGCCATGATTGGCTGCCATACTCAAGCGGGTCCGCAAGGAAGCGGCTGGGGCCGGTATAATCCTGCGTGCTGACGGTTTTGCGCTCATCTTTGGCCAAAGCATCTTTTTTCGCATTGTCTTTACAGGCCGCATATCCATTGGAACATTCCTCTTCGACAATGAAATTTGCGTACGGATGGGTATCCTCGACCGGCATCAGCCGGTTGAAACTTTGCACACCTTTACCAGCATCTTTATGCGCATGGATTTCCTGCCCCCGTCGTTTAGTATAAATAAGGAGGGCTTCCGCGCCGCCGCTGCGTCCTGCAAGCGCAAGGGACTGTGTCAGGGCATGGTCTTTTCCAGAATAGGCAGTTTTACTCTGAATGCCCCACTGTTTTCCCTCTCCGATAATGTCGGCTGCGGTTTTGGTTTGAAATGCGACCGAACCTGCCAATGCGCCGTTTCCGTATTCTGATGAATTCGAACCCTTGCTGATTTCAACGGCCTTAACGTTTTCATACTCAATTTCATTGATTGCGCCGCTGCTGCCCGCCGTCCTCGTCCCACCCAATGCCGCCTGCGCGGTGTAGGACTGTATTTGCGAAACGCCGTCTACCGTTAAGGAAACGCGGTTTTTATCCATGCCGCGTATTGAATAGCCGGAACTTGCGCCCCGACCCTGTTCGACCACGGCAATACCCGGATCGTAACGGGTCAGGTCTCGGATATTCAAAACCTGTTCTTTACTTAGCGTCTCGGAAGATTTGACCAGCTTGCCCAGCCCGGTTACTTCGTTATCACGGCGGGTTTTCTGTTTTTTCGCATTGACCTGCACGGTATCGAGCTGCTTTTCCCACACTTGTCCGGACGGTAAAACATCCGCATAAGCAGGCAGCGCAGTCATCAGCGACAGGCATAAAATATTTAATCGGAACAAATGTTGCTGTTTCATATCATTTCTCTACTTACTGCCTTCAGACGGCATTTAAAGCCGATATGCCGTCTGAAGAACTTTCCTCTGTCAACCGGCAGCCCAGTTTACCGGACAAGCTGTTGGCGTTTCGTACCGAATACCACTGCCGCCTTGCCGCTTTCTCCCTCCAATGTATTTCCGGAGAACGATCCGCCCATCTCAATGGCGGTTTTGCCGTAGAAGCCGCCGGACACATCTGCACGGATATTCGTCCGTTTCGGATCGATGGTATTTTTCGGATCTAATGCAAAGCCGTTTTCACCGGTTTTCGCCACACCTGAAAAACCGTTGCCCTGAATCGTGGCAGTGATGGTGAATACGGGGGCAATGCGGTCTTTCGCCGTCAGCATACCGTTGAGGGTTTTCTCGGCAAAATTAACTTTAAACTCCGCCCGGTTACCGCCTTCCTTATTGGAAGGTTCGGCACTCCAGCTCGTACCATTAACAATAGTACCCGACCATGTACCGCGATATACCGCCTCTCCCGCCGTTACAGGCATATCGGAAACCGGCGTACGGCTGCCCTGCAGGAACATATCGTGCGAACCGCCGTGTTCCAACACCCCGAAATGCAGGTAATCCAAATTGGAGCAGCATACCGACACCTTCACACCATCTTTCTCAAATACATGCTGGAATGCCGTCTGAGTGCCTTCGGACGGCACAAGCGCAAGCTCTACGCCGTCAATCAGCAGTTTAGCCACGTTGCCGAAGCTGTCTATCTGTTTTTTCACAAAATCCGCACCGATGCGGTAAGCGTCCATAAAGGTTTCAGCCAATGGTTTTTCTGCACCGTCTTTCTGTTTCGCGCCGAATACGGCAAGCACTTTCTTATCGTTTGCCAAAAACTTGCCGCCCAACTCATCGCCCTGAGGCCCGTAGAAACCACCTTCCAGACTATCAGAATCAGAAACGAAGGGATGACCGTTCCCAGTATCTTTATCTGCAGCCAACGCCTTACCTTTGAAGCGGTTACCGTGCAGGTTAGCCTGAATGTCGTAACGTTTAATTTGTTTGGCTTTATTTTCGGTTTCGTTATGGGTAATCCGGTTATTGCGGTAGAGCGCGCCGGTCATGGTCTTAGCGGCGAAATCCACCTCAAACTCGCTGGTCAGCCCGAAATCGGTCTGACCTTTCGGTGCCTCGCTTTCATTGCGCAACACATCCGCTTCCTCGGCAGACAAAGCCCCGTACCTATCCCCCGCTGGCGGACTACCCAACTGGGGAAACTTCTGTTTTTCCTTGGCATCGGTTACATAATCCCAAGTACCTTTGTAAATCGCTTTGCCCATCGGCAGAGCTTGGGAAGGATTGCTGCCTTTGTAGAAAAGGTAGCCGTCCGGACCGAAAAGGGCGATATTGTTTTTGGGATCGATTTTATTGGCACCGTTGCGGTAGATATAGCCCGAGCGGACATACTTGAATTTCGTGTATCCTTCCACGCGGCTTTTGCCGTCGCCCGTTGTAATGGATTCGTTCAGCGTACCCTTATCCATCGCAAAAATGTCATCCTTTTGGGGAAACTTATCCGGTTCACCCGCCGCCAATTTCACCCAATCCGCATCCGACAGTGGCTGATGCCCCTGCTTCACGTTGAAATGGATATTCCGACGCGGTATTTTGGCTGCAAAACCGTAAGCCGGACGGTCGTTTTCCGCCGCCTGTGCTTCATCGGGTTTTGCCGGTTTTTCAGTCTGTTCGTCTTGGTATTTCGGTGCTTCGGACTGCGGGTTGTGCTGTTTCGTTTCCACGCTGTCCAAATCGAAACTGCCGCCGCCCGCGCAGGCAGAAAGCAGCAGCACAGGCAGGATACCGGCTGCTTGGGCAATAAGTGAATTTTTCATATCAACTTTTTAAAAATGATAATAGTTTATATTCTATTAACTTAAAATGTAATTTGCAAACATTTTCTGACGTATCTTCACAAAAAACACCCGCACATCCTTACTCCAGATATGCGGGTGTTTGAGCAAACTTTGCCTAACCCAAAGACACCATTTCAATCTGCTCCATCGTCCTACCCAGAAAACGTTCGCCTATTATTCTGAATTTCAAAGGAATATCGCTGACATAAAAACGATAGTCGGGATTATTGTTGTCAGTATTGAGTAATCCCTCCTGCGCAAGGACGCGTGCTGTTTCTTCAGCCATCGTAATTGCAGAATCAACCAACGCGACATTACCCGCCTCCCTACCGATTAAGGGCTTGAGCAAGGGAAAGTGCGTGCAGCCCAACACCAGCGTATCGATGCCGTCTGCAAACAATGGTTTGAGGTATTCGCATACGGTCAGGCGGGTAACTTCATGTCCCAACCAACCTTCCGCATCGGTACGGGTATGTTGTTTGTAACCGAGTTTGTAGAGGCCGTTTTTCTTTGTCCAACGGGCATCTTCATCTTTGCTCGGTGTGGTTTGGCCGTTGACTTGTCCTTCTTCATCGACTTCTATGGCCTGACGCTGTTTGCTGCCGGCGGTCTGGATAATGGTGGCGTCAATGACGGCGGCGGATGCTTTCTCTACTTTTAGGCCTTTTTCGGTCAGTTGGCGGTTGATCAGTTGCAGCAATTCGGACAGGGTGTTGTCTTGCGCCAGCCAGTTGCGGTAGCGGCATAAGGTGCTGTAATCGGGGATGCTCAGTTCGTCAAAACGGCAAAACA
>NZ_JBQCVG010000011.1:0-59990 GCF_051958615.1 Neisseria sp. P0009.S008 | reverse complement strand
CTGAGTCCTGTCGCATACAGAACCCAGCTTACACAGAGCGCCTGAATAGGCTTTTATGAGTGTCCAAGATTTGGGGGTCAGTTCACATATTTCAGACGGCCTTTCTTGTTTCAAGCAACTACATCAACTCGGCCTTTTGGCTTGATTTATTTGCCAGCTGACCCCAAGCTGAAATCTCCCTATCATTTTCAATCACATCTAATCTTAATAACTCAAAAGCTAACAGTTGTACTCTTGGTAATTAAAGTTAACTCTCCCTCAATATCTACAATCACTATCTGAAATCTTCTCTCTGAAGTAATGAGGTTCGCAAGGTAAATCCAAATATAGCAACCTACCTTCCTATGCAAATTTTCACATTAGTTTGCAAAATTTGTATAAAAACTGTATTACGTTATAATTGGTTTTATTCGAATACGTTATTTCATTCACCTGAAAACGAACAGATAAATGCAAATTAACTGGAGAATATCTATGAACAAATTACTCATCCTATGCTCAGCATTAGCGCTTTCTGCCTGTGTTGTACCACATCCTTATACTTCAACCGAATATCAAAAATATAAACAAAGTGATTTGAAAATACCAAATCAACCTTATCCTATACGTTTAGAAGGAGAGTTCGAGCGTAATGGTAAGTCTTTCCCCAAAGCAAATCCGGCTCTAACAAAAGCTGCCCAAATTGCACTAAACGGAACAAAGATTGTAACAGTAGATCCGCAAGCCCAAAACAGCCTAAAAATCCATGCCAACAATATCGCCAATATTGGTGGTGCAGTAGGTAACGGTATAAAAACAGGTCTGACTTTTGGATTAGCAGACAGTACAGTTCAGGATTACTATCAATTCTACTGTAGCTACTCAGATGGCAAAAAAGAATTAAACCGTTCCGAATTTAATCACGCTATTGTGACTACTTTTGGTTTAACCTCTACACCAAAAGAGCTGACTCCCCATAGCAATCTGGATCAGGCATTTATCTCTGTAACCAAAGATATTGTCGTTAATTGCTTAGGCGACTTGCAAAACAAAGGTTTCTTGTTACCAGAAGCAGCCAATACCAATGCGGGCAGCAACTGAAGTTTCTGAAGATGTTGCCAAAGCTGCCATGATGAAGCTGAATATGGCAACTCTAGGTCAATGTTCCAAAGCTCATCCCTAAAGCAATCCGTATTTGACACATAAAAAGGCCGTCTGAAAATCTTTCAGACGGCCTTTCCCTTATTCAAATCCTACTCTCTATTTCTCTCATTCCAAAAGTAACGCCATACGAAGCATGGGAAAGCAAAAATCAGGTAGAGGCAGACAACGGTCGCGTAAAACTCCCAATCTTGGGCATGTACGGCTCCGGCGCGTGATTCGAGGATATAGGCGAGGATCGCGGTAAGAAGGAAGCCTGCCAGCAATTCGATCAAGTGATGGCCGATGTGTTTGCGTTTCAGGGCGATGATGCCGAAGAATTTGGTGGTAATAAATGGCGCGTTGGCAAAGATAAGCGCCAACAGCAAAAGAATGTACATGGATGCGGTCATGATGGTCTTTCTGTTTTCAGACGGCCTGTGTGTGATTTTAACATGTTAAATGGGCATTCTTGCCCATCATTATCCGTGGAATATTCAATCTCTTGATGATACCCGCCTGATGATTGTTCAAAGGCTTGAGGCCGTCTGAACTTTGGGGATACTTCATCCGAATGCGAATCCTAACAAAAACGGCGACTTTGGAACAGCCGCCGTTGTTTTTGTTTGAAGCTTACAGGGTATTTTCCAATGCTTTGGCACACCAGTCGATAACGGTTTGCGGCATGATACCCCACAGGAGCAGCAGGAAGGCATTGACCGTTAGGACAAATTTGGCGGCATAGTTGCTGCCGACCGGCTGATCATGGTCAGGTGCATCGAAGTAGATGACTTTGATCACGCGCAGGTAGTAGAACGCGCCAATCAGCGACATGATGACGGCAAACACTGACAACCAAACATAGCCTTGTTTCAAGAGCGCCATAATCACGCCAAACTTGGCGTAGAAGCCCATCAGCGGCGGAATACCTGCCATGGAAAACATGGACAGCAACATCAGGAAGGCAAACCATGCATGGCGTTGGTTAAGACCCGCGAGGTCTTTAATGTTTTCACACTCAATGTCTTTGGTAGACAATACCATCAAAACACCGAAGCTGACTACCGCCATCAAAGCATAAGTAATGGCGTAATACAAACCTGCGGTGAAGCCGACCGCGCCTGCCATAAACGCCAACAGGATAAAGCCCATGTGCGATACGGTGGAATAGGCAAGCATACGCTTGATATTGGTTTGCATGATGGCGGCAAGGTTACCGACCACCAAAGAAGCAACGGCAAGGATGGACAACATCGGCGCCCAGTCTGAATGTATGGTACCCATACCGGTCACAAGGATACGGAACGCAAAGACAACGGCGGCAATTTTCGGAGCCGTACCCACAAAGGCGGTAACAGAGGTAGGCGCGCCATCGTACACATCGGGTACCCACATATGGAATGGAACCGCACCCAATTTAAATGCAATGGCGACCACAATAAACACCATACCCAATTTCAACAACCATTCATTGGCCTGCTCATTGAAAGCAGAAGCCAAGACGGAAGCAAAATCAAGAGAACCGGTGGCGCCGTAAACCATAGAAATACCATAGAGCAGCAAACCGGAGGCCAACGCACCCAATACGAAGTATTTCAGCGCGGCCTCGGCAGAACGGCCGGAATCACGGCGCAGGGCAATCATAGCGTACAGCGACAAAGACAACAATTCCAAACCGATATACGCAGTCAGGAAATGTGCCGCGCTGACCATGACGCTCATGCCCAACAGGGCAAACAGCGACAGGGTGTAAAACTCGCCTTTAAAAATTTGGCGGTCTTGGTTGTACGGTTTACTGTAAATAAACAGACCGAAAGTCAGCGCATACAGCACCAGTTTTGCCAAACGGGACATGCCGTCTGCAATATACATACCGTGAAAGGCATCGACACTGCCCTGTTCCCATACTGCCAATTGGGTAACGGCCACGATGATGACCGTTCCCAAACTCATCAGATGGGTCAGATAGCGGTTTTTATCGCAAATCCACAAGTCTGCCAGCAATACGACACCCAATAGCGCAAGCAGCACGATTTCGGGCATGGCGGGCATTAAATTCAAATCAGACCAGTTCATTTACACACCTCAAATCTTGCTTTGTGCCACATGGGCAATCAAATCGTTTGCCGCTTGATGCACCACTTCGATAAACGCTTGCGGATACAGACCCATGCCCAAAACAGCAACCGCCAAAATCGCCAAAATCGCAAATTCGCGGCAATTGATGTCTTTCATTTCGGCAACGTGCGGATTGTGGATCGCACCAAAAATAACGCGTTTGTACATCCACAGGGTATAAGACGCACCGTAAATCAAGGTCATGGCAGCCAACGCGCCTACCCAAAAATTCACTTTAACCGCGCCCATAATCACCATAAACTCGCCCACGAAGCCGGAAGTCGCAGGCAGACCGGCATTGGCCATACCGAACAACATCATAAACGCCGCAAACTTAGGCATTACATTGACCACGCCGCCATAGTCGGCAATATTGCGGGTATGCAGGCGGTCGTACATCACGCCGATACACATAAACATCGCGGCAGACACAAAACCGTGGGAAATCATTTGAACGATTGCACCTTTCAATGCCCAGTCATTCAGTTGGCCGTTCACGAACAGGAACATACCCAAAGTGACAAAACCCATGTGGCTGATGGAAGAGTATGCCACCAGTTTTTTCATATCGGTTTGCACCAAAGCCACCATACCGATGTAAATCACGGCAATCAGGCTCAATACGATGATCACGGGGGCAAAATAGCGTGCCGCATCCGGCATAATCGGCAGGATAAAGCGCAAGAAACCATACGCACCCAGCTTCAGCGTAATGGCCGCCAACACCATCGAACCGCCGGTCGGCGCTTCAACGTGGGCATCCGGCAACCAAGTGTGCACAGGGAACATCGGCACTTTTACGGCAAATGACAGGAAGAATGCCGCAAACAAAAGCTGTTGTACGCCCAACGGAATCTGTTTGATGTTTTGGAAATCGATAATAGAGAAGCTGCCTGTTTGATAGTACAGGTAAACCATGGCAACCAGCATCAAAAGCGAACCCATCAGCGTATAGAGGAACAGCTTGACCGACGCATAGACGCGGCGCGGACCGCCCCATACACCGATAATCAGGTACAGCGGAATCAGCATACCCTCGAAGAACACATAAAACAGAATCGCATCCTGCGCGGCAAACGCACCGTTAATCAAACCTGACATAATCAGGAAAGCGGCCATATACTGCGCCGGACGTTTCTGAATGACTTCCCAACCGGCCAATACCACCAACAGCGTAATAAACGCATTCAAGATGATAAAGAGCACTGAAATACCGTCCACGCCCAATGCGTAGTTGATTTTCAGCAACGGAATCCACTCGTGGAACTCGGTAAACTGATAGCCGCCGCTCAAACGATCGAAACCGGTAAACAGGGGCAGCGTTACCAAGAAACCGGCAAGCGCACCCATGAAGGCAAGCACACGCGCCAGCGGCGCACGGCTGTCCTTACCGGTCGCCAAAACCAGCACACCTGCGGCGATGGGTATCCATATTGCCAAGCTGAGTAGGTAGTTGGAAAACATAGTGGTTAACCTGTGGTTAAAATAAAAATGTGTTTATGTGGATATTTCTTCGTTTCAGACGGCCTGAAGGTTTAAGACCGTCTGAAACCTTATTCTTATCGGAACAATCCCCAGAAAGTCATGCCGAGCAGTACTAATACGCCGAATACCATAGCGGCGGCGTAGGTATAGATAAAGCCGGTTTGGGCTTTACGCACTTGCGCGGCAATCGCGCCGACCAGTTTGGCAGAGCCGTTGACGATGCCGTTGTCGATAATGGCGGTATCGCCGACTTTCCAGAAGAAGTTGCCCAATGCGCGTGTGCCTTTGGCGAAAACGTTGAAATACAGGGCGTCAAGGTAGTATTTGTTTTCAAACAAAACGTAAATCGGACGGAACGTCTGTGCAATTTTCGCAGGCAGGTGCGGCAGTTTGACGTACAGGAGCCATGCGCTCAAGACACCTGCAATAGCAAGGTAGAGTACAGGAGAATGCAGGCTGTGTGACACCATTGCCAATGCGCCGTGGAACTCTTCCTTCATGATGTGCATGGTCGGATGCGCGTCGGCATTGACAAAGATTACGTCTTTAAAGAAATCGCCGTAAAGCATAGGCTCAATGGCAACGTAGCCGATGATGACGGACGGAATGGCCAGCAAAATCAAAGGCAGGGTAACAACCAATGGGCTTTCATGCGGATTATCGTTTTTGCCCAAGCCGTGATGTTCTTCGCCATGATGATCGTCATGATGCTCAGGCAGACTGCGCCATTTCTCTTCACCATGGAACACCATAAAGTATTGGCGGAACGCGTAAAACGCAGTAACAAACACGCTGGTAAGGACGGCAAAATAGGCAAAGCCGCTGCCCGGTAGGGTACTGTATTTCGCCGCTTCGATAATCGAATCTTTAGAATAGAAGCCGGAGAAGAACGGCGTACCGATCAGAGACAAGTTACCGATCAACATGGTCAGCCAAGTAATCGGCATGTATTTTTTCAGGTTGCCCATGTGGCGCATGTCTTGGTCGTGGTGCATACCGATAATCGCGCTACCTGCGGCCAAGAATAACAAGGCTTTAAAGAAGGCGTGGGTCATCACATGGAACATCGCCACGGAATAGGCAGACGCGCCCAGAGCCACAGTCATATAACCCAGTTGCGACAGGGTGGAATACGCAACCACACGTTTGATATCGTTTTGAATCACGCCCAAGAAGCCCATAAACAGGGCGGTAATCGCACCGATCACCATGATGACAGACAACGCAGTGCTGCTCATCTCATAAATCGGCGACATACGCGATACCATAAACAGACCGGCGGTAACCATGGTTGCGGCGTGAATCAATGCAGAAATCGGGGTCGGGCCTTCCATCGAATCAGGCAGCCAGACGTGCAGCGGGAATTGTGCCGATTTACCCATCGCACCGACAAACAGGAGCAAACAGGTTACGGTAATCAAAGACCATTCCACGCCGGGGAACAATTGAATGGTGGCCGTCTGAACATTAGGCAGATAAGCGAATACATCTTGATAGCGCAAACTGCCGCCGAAATAGGCAAGCACCAAACCGATACCGAGCAAAAAGCCGAAGTCGCCGACACGGTTGATCAAAAAGGCTTTCAGGTTGGCAAAAGTCGCGCTCGGACGTTTGAAATAGAAACCGATCAAGAGATACGATACCAAACCCACAGCTTCCCAGCCGAAGAAGAGCTGGATGAAGTTGTTGCTCATAATCAGCATCAACATGCTGAATGTAAACAAAGAAATATAGCTGAAGAAGCGTTGGTAGCCGACTTTTTCATCGTGCATATAGCCGATGGTGTAGATATGCACCATCAACGACACGCCCGTTACCACGACCATCATCATCGCCGTCATCGTATCGACCAAGAAGCCGACGGAAAAATCCAAACCGCCCATCGTCAGCCAAGTATAGACATTCTCGTCAAACTTGGCGCGGCTGCCGTCGATAAAGCCCCACAGCACATAAGCCGACAACACGGCGGACACTGACACGCCGAGTATCGTCACGGTATGCGCACCGGCACGACCGATTTTGTTACCGAACAAACCCGCAATCAACGATCCTGCCAACGGAACAAGGGCAATTATCAAATATAAAGTCATATCGTTCATGATTACCCTTTCAACTCATCCAAATCGGCAACGTTGATTGTTTGTCGGTTGCGGTACACCAATACCATAATCGCCAAACCGATGGCAGATTCGGCAGCGGCAACGGTCAATACGAAGAATACGAAAATTTGTCCGGCAGTATCGCCCAAATGTTGTGAGAAGGCGATAAAGTTGAAGTTCACCGCTAAAAGCATCAGCTCGATGGACATCAGCAATACCAGCACGTTTTTGCGGTTCATAAAGATACCCATTGCGCTGATACCGAACAGGAGCGCACCCAATACCAGATAATGCGTCAAGGTAATCATGCTTTGCCCTCCCCTTCCGGCTTGAGGCCGTCTGAAACTTCGCTTTCTTCGGCAGATTCAACTTGCGGTTTGACCGCTTCCATTTTCACCAGACGCATACGGCCTTGGTCGGCGCGTACTTTAACTTGGTCGGCTGGATCCATGCGTTTCGGGTTAGTGGTTTTGCGGTGAACCAGCGCAATCGCGGCCACCATGCCCAACAGCAGCAATACCGCCGCCAATTCAAACGGCAACAGGTAGTCGGTATAAATACGGCTGCCCAAATCGCGGATATTGTTGTAATCGGCAGGAATGTCTTTCATCAAACCAAATGCAGCGAGGTCGGTTTTCGGGTTGACCAGAATCAGAATTAGGGCAACCGCCAACAACGTGCCGACCACACCGGCAACAGGCGCGTGCCGCCAGAAACCGGCGCGCATTTCTTCAATGTCGATGTTCAACATCATCACGACGAACAGGAACAACACCATTACGGCGCCGACATACACGACCACCAGCGTAACGCCCAAAAACTCCGCCTGCATCAACATCCAAATCATCGCGCTCACGCAGAAGGTCAGCACCAGATGCAAAGCGGCATGTACGGGGTTTTTAGCGGTAACGGTACGAACCGCACCGTACAAAACGATGGCGGCAAGAATATAGAACAGAATCGCGGAAAAAGTCATTCGTCTGCTCCTTAACGATACGGCGCGTCAGCGGCTTTGCGCTTGGCGATTTCGGCTTCGTATTTGTCGCCAATGGCCAAAAGAATCGGCTTGGTCATGTGCAAGTCGCCTTTTTTCTCGCCGTGGTATTCAAAAATATGGGTTTCCACAATCGCATCGGTCGGGCAGGCCTCTTCGCAGAAACCACAGAAGATGCACTTGGTCAGGTCGATGTCGTAACGCTTGGTGCGGCGCGTGCCGTCTTCGCGTTCTTCCGATTCGATGTTAATCGCCATTGCCGGACAAACTGCCTCGCACAATTTACACGCAATACAGCGCTCTTCGCCGTTCGGATAGCGGCGTTGGGCGTGTAGGCCGCGGAAACGCACGGATTGCGGCGTTTTCTCTTCGGGGAAGTAAATCGTGTCTTTGCGGGCGAAGAAGTTTTTGAGCGTTACGCCCATGCCTTTCACCAATTCGCCCAGCAGGAAGGTTTTTACTAAATTAGCCATTTTCGGATGCTCTTTTCGGATTGTTCTGTTTACAGGCCGTCTGAAAGCGGTTTTTTAACCTGCCGCGCCCACCATTTCTAAAAACTCTGCTTCGGTCAGCTTCGGGGTATCGTTGGCCAAGTCGTAATACGGAGCTTTGCAATCGATAAAGATTTGCGAAGTGGTTTCAAAGCCCGCGTTGTCGGCAAACAGCCCGGCGTTGATGTAATAATCGTTGCCAACTTTCACAAACAGATGTGTGCCGCAGTGTTTGCAAAAACAGCGTTGCGCCCATTCGGACGACTGATAATGCGCAATGTGTTCGCTGCCTGTAATTTCAGGCGACTGGGCGGCCAAAGTAAAAGACGCGCCGCCGCCCCATACGCGGCATTTTCCGCAATGGCAGGCGTGGAGTTCGCGGTTTTCGGCGGTTTCCAGTGATACTGCGCCACACAGGCATTGAGCTTTCATTAGGTTCTCTCGGTTTGAAACGGTTAAAAATTTGGGTTATAGGCTACCTGAAAACTTTCAGACGGCCTCCCTGCCCTATTTCCACAAATTCAGCGGTGAAATCATCCACACGCCCAAAATCACGATGTAGGCGAAGCCGATCGGAATCAGCACTTTCCAGCCCAAACGCATGATTTGGTCGTAACGGTAGCGCGGGAAGGTTGCACGGATCCACAGATACCAGTACAGCACCGCCGCCATTTTCACAAACATCCAGAATGCGGAAGGCGTACCGATAAAGCCCCAGCTTTGCGGGAACGGAGACAACCAGCCGCCGAGGAACATCAGCGAGGTCAGCGCGGCAATCAGAATCATGAAAATGTATTCGGCAAGAAAGAACAGTGCGAATGCGAAGCCGGAGTATTCAACGTGGTGGCCGGCAACGATTTCAGATTCACCCTCTGCCACGTCAAACGGTGCGCGGTTGGTTTCGGCAACGGCGGAAATCAGATAGACGATGAAGATGGGGAACAGCGGCAGCCAGTTCCACGAGAACACAGAACCGCCCGCGATGCCTTTTGCCTGCGCGGCAACGATGTCGGAGAAGTTCATGCTGCCCGACACCATCACGACGCACACCAGCGCGGCACTCATGGCAATCTCGTAAGAAATGCTTTGTGCGGAAGCACGCATTGCGCCCAAGAACGAATATTTGGAGTTGGAAGCCCAGCCCGCGATGATCACGCCGTAAACCGACAGCGAGGTAATCATCAGGATGTACAAAAGGCCGATATTGATATTGGTCAGCACCCATTCTTCGTTGAACGGAATCACTGCCCATGCCGCGAAAGACGGGGCGAGCGACATAATCGGACCGATGTAGAACAGGGCTTTGTTTGACAGCTTCGGACGGGTAACTTCTTTAAACAAGAGTTTGAACACGTCGGCAAACGGCTGAATCAGACCCCACGGACCGGTTACGTTCGGACCGACGCGAAGCTGCATAAAGCCGATGACTTTACGTTCGAAATAAGTCAGGTAGGCGACGGTTAGAATCAGCGGAATCAGGATAATCACGATTTTGACGATGACGGACACCACCAAGCCCACGGTGATGCCCAAATCGCCCAGACCGAGCGTTGCGGCAAAGAGGTTTTGGAACCATTCCTGCATAATCAAGCTCCCGCCAGTTCAATAGTGTCCATCAACGCACCCAGCGCGGCATTTTCGGTATGCAGCGGCAGATGCACCACGTTTTCAGGCAGTCCGGCATCGGCTTTGACCATCACGGACATGCCTGTGCCGTTTTGTTTGGCAATGGCGGTTTGTCCGTCTTGCAGGCCTAAGCGCGCCAATGTGTTCGGATTCACACGCGCGGCGGGCACGGCGGCATGGCTGGTCGCTTGCAACGGCGCGGAACGGCGCACGATGGCATCGGTGTGATAAATACCGACTCCGCCCACGCGCACGAGGCGGCTTGAGGTCGTCTGAAAATCTTTTTGAGTCGATGCGGCACGGTTGTTCAGTTTGGACGGCAGGCTTTCCATGTCCAACGCATCTTTCAGAATCTCGGCGGTATCGTGGTATTCAAAGCCTTGCAGGTCAAACAGGTTGCCCAATACGCGCAACACTTTCCACAGCGGACGCGAGTCGCCAAATCCCTGAACGACACTGTGGAAGGATTGCAGACGGCCTTCCATATTGATGAAGCTGCCCGAGGTTTCGGTAAACGGCGCAATCGGCAGCAATACGTCGCACATGTCCAGCAGCGTTTCGCTGACAAACGGCGTAAACGCCATCACGCTTTTCGCCTGTTTCAACGCGGCTACGGCTTTTGCGCCGTCCGCCGTATCGATTTCCGGCTCGACGTTGAGCAGCAAAACCGCCTGTTTCGGCGCGTTTGCCATTTCGGCAACGCTCTCGCCCGAGTTCACGCCCAAAACGTCCGCACCGACGCTGTTGGCGGCTTGCGGCAGAATGCCCAGCACCGCGCCGGTCGCGTCCGCCAGCTCTTGCGCGACGGCGTAAATTGCGGCGTAATCGGGATGGTTTTGCACTTCCGCGCCCAAAATCACCGCTGCTTTTTCAGCGTTTTTCAGGCTCGCGGTAACCGCATGTTCCGCATCGGCAGACAGGTTTTTCAGACGACCTGCCCACTCGTCGGGATGCACCGCTTCCTGAGCCAGAAGCGGCATCAACAATTCTTCCTTGCTGCTTGCCAATACGCTCAAAGCCATGCGTTCTTTGGCAGCGCGGCGCAGGCGGGCAGTCAGGAGCGGCTGTTCTTTGCGCAGGTTCGCACCGACCACCAGTACGGCTTCGTTGTCCGCCAGCGATTCGATACTTTGTCCCAGCCATTGCGCACCATTGAGGTCGTCTGAAAGACGTTTGTCCTGTTGGCGCAGGCGGGTGGCGAAATTTTTAACGCCCAAACCGTCGGCAAGTTTCTTCGCCAGATACAGTTCTTCAACCGTATTCATCGGGTTCGCCCAAATGCCGACTTGGTTTTGGTTGCCGTCTTTGGCGATACATTCAATCGCGCTGTGGACATATTCCAGTGCGGTTTTCCAATCTACGTCCATCCACTCGCCGCCCTGTTTGATTTTCGGGTTTTTCAGACGGCTTTCGTGATACAGGCCTTCATAGGCAAAACGGTCGCGGTCGGACAGCCAGCATTCGTTGATGGCTTCGTTTTCCAACGGCAATACGCGGCGGACGGTATGGTCTTTGGTTTGCACAATCAAGTTGCTGCCCAAAGCGTCATGGGCGGAAACGGATTTGCGGCGGTTCAATTCCCAAGTACGCGCGTTGAAACGGAACGGTTTGCTGGTCAGCGCACCGACGGGGCACAAATCGATGACGTTGCCCGACAACTCGGTTTCCACCGCTTTGCCGATAAAGGGCATGATTTCGGAGTGTTCGCCGCGATTCGCCATCGCAATTTCCTGCAAACCGGCGATTTCTTCGGTGAAACGTACGCAGCGGGTGCAGTGGATGCAGCGGCTCATTTCCTCGGCGGAAACCAAAGGCCCCATGTCTTTGCCGACGACGGAACGTTTTTCTTCGGTATAGCGGCTGGTGGTTTTGCCGTAGCCCACCGCCAAATCCTGCAACTGGCATTCGCCGCCTTGGTCGCAGGTCGGACAGTCGAGCGGATGGTTGATGAGCAGGAACTCCATCACGCCTTCCTGCGCTTCGCGGGCTTTTGCCGAATGCGTACGCACAATCATGCCGTCCGTTACCGGCGTGGCGCAGGCGGGCAGCGGTTTGGGGGCTTTTTCCACGTCCACCAAACACATACGGCAGTTGGCGGCGATGGAAAGTTTTTTGTGGTAACAGAAATGCGGGATATAAGTACCGAGCTTGTGCGCGGCTTCAATCACCGTCGCGCCCTGCTCCACAGATACCTGTTTGCCGTCGATTTCGATTTGTAACATGGTTCGTTCCTAGTTACGGGTATTTAATAAATAATTCTTTTAGAGGCCGTCTGAAAACTTAGCACCACTTATTTGGTTTCATCGGCCCGCCGTGTTCAATGTAATGCACAAACTCATCACGGAAATGCTTGGTAAAGCTGCGGACAGGGAAAACGGCGGCGTCGGCGAGGGCGCAGATGGTGCGGCCTGCCATTTGGTTGCCAACGGAATCCAACAAATCCAAGTCTTCCATGCGGCCTTTGCCTTCTACGATGCGGTGGACGATGCGGTAGAGCCAGCCGGTTCCTTCACGGCACGGGGTGCATTGGCCGCAGGATTCGTCGTAGTAGAAGTAGCTTAAGCGTTCGAGGGCTTTGACCATGCACACGTCTTCGTCCATCACGATAATCGCGCCGGAACCGAGCATCGAGCCTGCTTTGGAAATCGAGTCGTAGTCCATATTGGTCTGCATCATGATGTCGGCAGGCAATACGGGGGCGGACGAACCGCCGGGGATAACGGCTTTGAGTTTTTTGCCGCCGCGCATACCGCCCGCCATTTTCAGGATTTCGGCAAACGGCGTGCCCAATGGCACTTCATAGTTGCCCGGACGCTCAACGTGGCCGGAGATGCAGAACAGTTTGGTACCGCCGGCATTCGGAATGCCTTTGTCGGCAAACGTCTGACCGCCATCGCGGACGATAAACGGTACGGAAGCGAAGGTTTCGGTATTGTTGATGGTGGTCGGTTTGCCGTACAGGCCGAATGAAGCAGGGAATGGCGGTTTAAAGCGCGGCTGGCCTTTTTTGCCTTCCAGCGATTCGAGCAATGCGGTTTCTTCGCCGCAGATGTATGCACCGTAGCCGTGGTGGGCGAAAAGTTCGAATTCAAAATCCGAACCCAAAATATTTTTACCCAAAAAGCCTGCGGCGCGCGCTTGCTCCAAAGCGGCCTCAAAGCGTTGGTAGCCTTCGAAAATTTCGCCGTGGATATAGTTGTAGCCAGCTTTCGCACCCATTGCGTAACCGGCAATAATCATGCCTTCAATCAGGGCATGAGGATTGAACATGATGATGTCGCGGTCTTTAAATGTACCCGGCTCGCCTTCGTCGGTGTTGCAAACCACATATTTTTCGCCCGGGAAGGAGCGGGGCATAAAGCTCCATTTCAAACCAGTCGGGAAGCCCGCACCGCCACGACCGCGCAAGCCGGAGGTTTTGACTTCGTCAATCACGTCGGTTTGCGAGATGTTTTCGGACAGGATTTTACGCAGGGCGGTATAGCCGCCACGTTTGACGTATTCGTCCAATGTCCAGCAATCGGGATTGGCGGTATCCACTTGGTCAAAAATCACGCCTGATTGGTAAATAGCCATTTTTGGTGTGCCTATTCGTTTTCGTATCGGTTGCAGCCGTTGTTTTCAGACGGCCTTTTATTTCAGTTCGGCAAGTTTCTTCTCAATCGCCTCTTCGGTCATAAAGCTGCACATGCTGTGGTTGTTGACCAGCATAACGGGGGCGTCGCCGCATGCGCCCATGCATTCGCCTTCGACAAGAGTAAATTTGCCGTCAGGCGTGGTTTCGCCGTAGCCGATACCGAGTTTTTGTTTGAGGTATTCGCCGGTAGCCATACCGCCGCGCAGGGCGCAGGGCAGGTTGGTACAAACGGTCAGTTTGTATTTGCCGACAGGCTCAAGGTCGTACATATTGTAGAAAGTAGCGACTTCATATGCCTGCGCCGGCGAGATGCCGATGTAGTCGGCAACAAAGGCGATGGTTTCGGGGGCGAGCCAGCCTTTTTCGGTTTGGGCGATACGCAACGCGCCCATGATGGCGGAACGGCGTTGGTCGGCGGGATATTTCGCCAACTCGATGTCGATTTGTTTTAAGGATTCTGCGGATAACATTATCGGTCAACCTCCCCGAATACGATGTCCTGCGTACCGATGATGGCAACGACGTCGGCAAGCATGTGGCCTTTTGCCATTTCGTCCATGCCTTGCAGGTGGGCGAAGCCGGGTGCACGGATTTTCAGGCGGTAGGGTTTGTTTGCGCCGTCTGAAATGATGTAAACGCCGAACTCGCCTTTCGGATGTTCGACAGCGGTATAGGTCTCGCCCTCAGGAACGTGCATACCCTCGGTAAAGAGTTTGAAATGGTGAATCAGGTCTTCCATACCTGTTTTCATTTCGGTACGTTTGGGCGGAGCAAATTTGTGGTTGGTGGTAATGACCGGACCGGGATTGACACGCAACCACTCAGAGCATTGTTTGATGATGCGTACGGATTGACGCATTTCTTCCATACGGCAGAGGTAACGGTCGTAGCAGTCGCCGTTGACGCCGACGGGAATGTCGAAATCCATTTTGTCGTACACTTCGTAAGGCTGTGTCTTACGCACGTCCCATTCCACGCCGGAACCGCGCAACATAACGCCGGTAAAGCCTTTTTGCATGGCGCGCTCAGGAGTGACAACGCCGATGCCGACGGTACGCTGTTTCCAAATACGGTTGTCGGTCAGAAGGGTTTCGAGTGTGTCGATGTTTTTCGGGAAGCGTTCGCAGAAGGCGTCGATGAAGTCAAGCATGGTACCTTCGCGGGATTCGTTGAGCTGCTTCAATACTTTGGCATTGCGGAATTTACTGCTCTCGTATTTGGGCATGAAGTCGGGCAGGTCGCGGTAAACGCCGCCGGGACGGAAGTAGGCGGCGTGCATACGCGCGCCGGAAACGGCTTCGTACAAGTCCATCAGCTCTTCGCGATCGCGGAAGGCGTAGAGAATGGCGGTCATCGCGCCGATGTCGAAAGCGTGCGAACCGATGCCCATCAGGTGATTGAGGATGCGCGTTACTTCGGCGAACATCACGCGGATGTATTGGGCGCGGATAGGCACATCAATGCCAGCGAGTTTTTCTACTGCCAAACAATACGCCTGCTCGTTGACCATCATGGAAACGTAGTCCAGCCTGTCCATATAAGGCAGGGCTTGCAGGTAGGTTTTGGTTTCCGCCAGTTTTTCGGTGCCTCGGTGCAAGAGACCGATATGCGGGTCGGCACGGACGATGGTTTCGCCCTCCAACTCCAAAATCATACGCAATACGCCGTGCGCCGCAGGGTGTTGCGGACCGAAGTTGATGGTGTAGTTTCTTAATTTATTGGCCACCGTAGTTCTCCTCACGGACGATACGCGGCGTGATCTCGCGCGGCTCAATGGTAACAGGTTGGTAAATCACGCGTTTTTGCTCTTCGTCGTAACGCATTTCCACATAGCCGGAAATCGGGAAATCTTTGCGGAACGGATGTCCGACAAAACCGTAATCGGTCAGGATGCGGCGCAAGTCCGGATGGTTGTTGAACATGATGCCGTACATATCGAAGGCTTCGCGCTCGTACCAATCCGCACTGTTGTAAATATCGACTACAGACTCGACTACGGGGAAGTCGTCGTCTGAAACCCAGACGCGTACGCGGATGCGTTGATTGTTTTTAACGGAAAGCAACTGACTGACGACGGCAAAGCGTTTACCTTGCCATACTTCGTTTTTGTAAGTGCTGTAATCGACACCGCACAAGTCAACCAGAAGCTCGAAATGCAACTCTTCATGGTCGCGTAATGCGGTCATGACTGAAATATAGTGTTCGGGCAGACACTCGACGGTAATCTCGCCCAAAGCTGAAATAACTTTGCTTGCCTGATCGCCAAGCACGCCGACGACGGTCTCGTATAAGTTTTGAATGCTTGCCATATCGTCCTCTCCTTACTCGTCACGCGCGATGGTGGAAGTGCGCTTGATTTTTTGTTGGAGCTGAATCAGGCCGTAAATCAGGGCTTCCGCAGTCGGCGGACAACCCGGCACATAAACGTCTACCGGCACGACGCGGTCGGCACCGCGCACAACGGAATAAGAATAGTGATAATAGCCGCCACCGTTGGCACACGAACCCATAGACAATACCCAACGCGGCTCGGCGAGCTGGTCGTATACGCGGCGCAGCGCAGGCGCCATTTTGTTGGTCAACGTACCTGCCACAATCATCAGATCGGCCTGACGTGGGGACGGACGGAAAATGATACCGAAACGGTCAAGGTCATAACGCGCCATACCCGCATGCATCATTTCCACGGCGCAGCAGGCCAAGCCGAAAGTAACCGGCCACAATGAACCGGTACGCATATAGTTCAACACCGTATCCGCGCTGGTGGTGATGAAACCTTTTTTCAAAACGCCTTCTATTCCCATTCCAGCGCACCTTTTTTCCATTCGTAAACAAAGCCTACCGTCAGAACGACGATAAACACCAGCATAGACCAGAAGCCGTATGCGCCCAAATCTTTGAACACGACAGCCCACGGCAACATGAACGCGACCTCCAAATCAAACAGGATGAAGAGGATGGCGACGAGGTAATAGCGCACGTCGAACTTCATCCTTGCGTTTTCAAAGGCTTCAAAACCGCATTCGTAAGCCGCGTCTTTTTCGGCATAGTGACGTTTCGGGCCTAAAATTGTGCCGAGCAGAATAAACAGCACGCCGGCCGCAAGGCCGACGAGGATGAATACGAGGACGGGAAAGTAACTGGCCAACATGGTCGTACCTAACTGGTTGACAGACAAATCTTAAAAATAGATTACCATTTTATCGAATTTCAAAAGCCATTTAAAGGTAAATATCAGCAAATCAGCAAAAAAACCTCAATAAATTCAATAAAGTTATGAGAACAATTCTTATTCTTATTTAATATTTCCAAATTTTAATTTCGTTTTAATTATGTATCATTTAATTCGAATTTTCCGCCTGTCCGATTTACTTCAAAAATTTGGAAAACCGCCCTTTTCCAAATCTCAATAAAAACATCAGGCCGTCTGAAAACTGATTCTTTTCAGACGGCCTGTGTACATCACATTATTTTAAATAGAAAAATTAATCGACACCTTTGAGCATGCGGTTCAATACCGGGGCAAGTACCAACAGGATACCGCAGGTTACTGCGCCGATGGTGGCCAGCATCCAGTAGAAATCCAATGGCGACTGAGCATTGTAGTAGTCTTTAAACAACACTCCGCCCAAAGTAAAGCCGATGGACAATGCCAAGAAATTCAACGCAACCATTTGTGTTTTAAACATGCTCGGTGCGATTTTGGTGGAAAACGACAGCGAAATCGGCGACAGCATCAACTCGCCTATCGTAATCGCCAGCAACACCAGCATAAACACGATAATCGGCATCGGGGTTCCGGATGAAATATACGGGATGAAACACAAATAGGAGACGCCGGTTACCAACATGGCCAGCGCAAACTTCAACGGCGTTTTAGGTTGGCGCTTGCCCATTTTCGTCCACACCGCCGCCATCACGCCGGAGAAGAGAACCACCCACATGGCCTGTATCGAGTCTTTCCATGAAACAGGCACGGTAAAGCCGAAGAAAGTACGGTCAACCGTTTCGTCGAAATAAACCGTTGCAACGGTGTACACCTGAAACCAAACCGCCCAGAACATACAAATGGTCAAAAACAGCGGAATATAGGCCATGATGTAACGTTTATTGGCTGCCTCAACCTGGCTGCTGCCCAGCAGGCGTGCAAAATAAGCGATGACGGTGATAATGACTACACCCAAGAGCCAGCGTGAAAAGTTCTCAAGATTGAGCGCGCCGGAAGCAATCACGCTGCCCAACACCAAAATCAGCAACACGCCGACAGCTATTGCAGTCTGTACCTTTTCAGGGCGCAACGGATTGGGAGCCGGCGTATGCGGCAGGTCTTTACGGCCACGTGAATACCACAGCAGGCCAAATGCCATACCGACGGCCGCCGCGCCAAAGCCATAATGAAAACCCATGCGGTCTTGCAAAATACCGGTCAACAAAGGGCCTAAGAAACCACCGATATTGATGGAAATATAGAAAATGGAGAAACCGGCATCGCGCAATTCGCGCAGATCGTCCCGTTCATACAAAGAACCGACCATCGAACTGGCAGACGATTTCACGCCGCCGCTGCCCAGCGCGATAAACACCAAGCCCAACAGCAATCCCATCAAGCCCGGCACAATCGCCAATAAAATATGACCGGTCATCACGACGATACCGGCGATAAACAGGGTACGTTCCGAGCCCCAAATGCGGTCGGCCAACCATGCGCCGAGAATAGTGGACAGGTAAACGCTGCCGCCGTATGCGCCAACGATACCGCCGGCCAAAGCCTTATCCATACCCAAGCCGCCTTGATTCGCGGCGTAATACAGATAAATCAACAGGATGCCCTGCATACCGTAGAAGGAAAAACGTTCCCACAGCTCAATATGGAATAGGGTGGATAATTGCAAAGGATGGCCGAAGAAGGTTTTCTCGGCAGAAGACGGCTTTTGACCGGACATTATGAGTTCTCCTATATATTAGACAGACTTAGGCTTCAGACGGCCTGTTATACCTACCAATCATTTTTATGGAAGCCATATATTACCGCTAATCTTTGCATTTGCAAAACATTAAAAAGCATATTTTTACAGAAAGATTAAGATTCGTATCTAAAAAGAACTCAATAGCTACATAACAAGGATATCGCGGCCATCTCCGTCATGCCCTACATATTCAAAAACCCATTAATTTTTAGATTTTCTATATTGTATTTTTCATGTGGCCGAAAACGGATATATTTACTACGTTCAGCATTCCTTTTAGGCTGATAGGACTTTAGCTTATTCAAATAGATAGAACCTTTTACCTGCTGGAAATATAAATCATCGAAGTAGGTGTAGTTACTGCCATATTCAACAACAAACAGGCCGTCTGAAATCTTTCAGACGGCCTGTTTATCTCTTACGGTTTACACACCTTGTTTCAGGCTGGCTTCGATGAAGCCGTCCAAATCGCCGTCCAATACGGCTTTGGTGTTGCCGACTTCGTAGCCCGTGCGCAAGTCTTTGATGCGAGAGGAGTCCAAAACGTATGAGCGGATTTGGCTGCCCCAACCCACATCGGATTTACCTTCTTCCAACGCCTGTTTCTCTTCGTTGCGTTTGCGCATTTCCAATTCATACAGTTTGGATTTCAACATTTCCATCGCAGCGGCTTTGTTGGCGTGTTGCGAACGGTCGTTTTGACACTGCACCACAATCCCCGTCGGCTCGTGGGTAATGCGCACGGCAGAGTCGGTTTTATTGATGTGCTGACCGCCCGCGCCCGATGCGCGATAAGTGTCGATACGCAAATCGGCGGGGTTGATTTCGATTTCGATGGAATCGTCGATTTCGGGGTATACGAACACGGATGAGAACGATGTATGGCGTTTGTTGTTCGAGTCAAACGGCGAGTAGCGCACCAGGCGGTGAACGCCGGTTTCGGTACGCAGCAGGCCGTAGGCGTATTCGCCTTCCACGCGGATGGTGGCGCGGTTGATGCCTGCGATTTCGCCGTCGTCTTCTTCAAGGATTTCGATTTTGAAGCCTTTGCGCTCGGCGTAGCGGCTGTACATGCGGAACAGCATGCCCGCCCAGTCTTCGGCTTCGGTACCGCCCGCGCCTGCGGTGATGTCGATAAAGCAGTTGTTCGGGTCGGCGGGCTGGTTGAACATCCGTTTGAACTCCAAATCCGCCATCTGTTTTTCCAAACCGGCCACGTCTTCCTGAACGGCGGCGAAACCTTCTTCGTCGTTTTCTTCGACGGCCATTTCAATCAGCATGCGGTTGTCTTCGATACCTGTGGCGATGTTGTCGAGGGTCACCACTATGCCTTCGAGGATTTTGCGCTCTTTGCCGATTTCTTGGGCGCGTTTGGGGTCGTTCCAGAGTTCCGGATCTTCGGAGAGGCCGACGACTTCTTCAAGGCGGTCTTTTTTACCTTGATAGTCCATATAGATGCGGATGTCTTCGCTGCGCTTCTCCAAGTCATTTAGGGTGTTGTTAAGCTGGTTGATTACTTCGGCTTCCATGATTCTTGTGTTCTTTCAAAATTTTAGGGGCGTATTGTAAGGGATTTGCCTGTTTTTTTCCATGACCGGGCCGTCTGAAAATGTGCGGTTTGGATTTTCAGACGGCCTCGGTTTTAAATTTTTCCATCCAAAGCCGCCAGTCGTTGTCTATCGGTGCTTGTACGGTCATCCGGCTGCCGTCTTCTATGCTTTGAAAACTGAGGCTTCGCGCGTGCAACATCAGGCGTTGCGTGCCGATATGTTCGGCAACGGCATGGTTTTGGCGCAAATCGCCGTAGTTGGTGTCGCCGACGATGGGGTGGAAAATGTGTTTCATATGGCGGCGGAGTTGGTGTTTGCGGCCGGTGTGCGGCGTGAGTTCGGCCCATGAATAACGCGAGGTCGGATAACGCAGGGCGGATTGGAACGGCAGCTCGGTTTGTGCCAGACAGCGGTAGGCGGTTTGCGCTTCCTGCAATGTGGCTTCGGTCTGCGCTTCGGCGATTTTGTCGGGCATATATTTGAGGGCGTAATCAATCAGGCCGTCTGAAGGCAGATGACCGCGAACGATCGCCCAATAAGTTTTTTCGATGGTTTTGTTTTCAAACTGCTGCGTCAATAACCGTGCGGCTTCCGTATCGAGGGCAAACAACAAGACGCCGGAAGTCGGGCGGTCGAGGCGGTGGACGGGATAAACGTGCTGCCCGATTTGGTCGCGCAGGGTCTGCACGGCAAAACGGGTTTCGTGTTTGTCTAACCAGCTTCGGTGTACCAGCATTCCGGCAGGTTTGTTGACGGCGATGGTGCGGCTGTCGCGGTGGATAATATCGAGCATGGCGGAGCAGTTGAATAAAAGCAGATATTGTAACGGGCTTTTGAAGATGTGGCAGAAACACTTGCCGCCGAAACCCAACTTTCAGACGGCCCGCCCCTTTCGGGTTACAATACTGCACATAAAAACACGAAGGAAAAGCCGTGAGCCTGCTCAAAAAACTGCCCAAACCCATGCTGCCCGACGAAACCCGCCGCGATATTCAGGCGCGCGAGTCGTATCATGTATTGAAGATTATTTCCGAATTTGTCGAAGCCGGCGAAGAATTGCGCGCCATTCAGCCAGCCGTCAGCATTTACGGCAGCGCGCGTACGCCTGAAGATCATCCCGACTACGAGTTCACATTACGCTTGGCACGCAAACTGTCGGATGCTGGATTTTCCGTCATTTCCGGCGGCGGGCCGGGCATTATGGAAGCGGCCAACAAAGGCGCGTTTGCAGGCGCAAGTCCGGCAGTGGGGCTGAATATCGTGTTGCCGCACGAGCAAAAAGCCAATCCGTATCAGGATTTGTCAATTAAATTCCAACACTTTTTCCCGCGCAAAGTCATGTTCGTCAAACACGCCGTGGCGTATGTCGTCATGCCCGGCGGTTTCGGCACATTGGACGAATTGTTTGAAAGCCTGACCTTGGTGCAAACCGGCAAAACGCCCGACCGCCCGATTATCTTAGTGGGCAAAGCATTTTGGGCAGGATTGTTGGACTGGATACGCGAGCAGTTGTTGGGCAGAAACCTGATTTTGGAAGAGGATTTGAACCTGATCCGCGTTATCGACGACGAAGACGAGATTATCGAAGAAATCTTCGCCCATTACGAAAACCGCTTGGAAGACTTGTCCGAGCACCAAAATGCTTGGTCGCTGGGGCTGTAAAAAACTAAGGTTTCAACTAAAAAAGCGGTTATCCCGCCTGCCCTTGCTTCATTAATAAAGGCCGTCTGAAAATGTTTTCAGACGGCCTTTTATCTTCTTTCAAAGCGTTTAATTGTTTTCCCATTCGACATGCTCACTCAAGAAACCGCCGCTTTGGTGCGCCCAAAGTTTGGCGTAGAGACCTTGTTTTTCAAGGAGTTCGGCGTGGCTGCCTTCTTCGATGATGCGGCCTTTGTCCAAGACGATGAGGCGGTCCATCGCGGCGATGGTGGAGAGGCGGTGGGCGATGGCAATCACGGTTTTGCCTTCCATCATTTTGTCGAGGCTTTCTTGGATGGCGGCTTCGACTTCGGAGTCGAGCGCGCTGGTGGCTTCGTCAAGCAATAGAATCGGCGCATCTTTAAGCATAACGCGGGCGATGGCGATGCGTTGGCGCTGGCCGCCGGAAAGTTTCACGCCGCGTTCGCCAACGTGTGCATCATAGCCGCGCCGGCCTTTGGCGTCGCTTAAGTTAGGAATAAAACCGGCGGCCTCGGCGCGTTCCGCAGCGGAAATCATTTCGGCTTCGGTCGCATCGGGACGGCCGTAGATAATGTTGTCGCGGACGGAGCGGTGCAACAGGGAGGTATCTTGCGTCACCAAACCGATTTGAGCGCGCAGGCTTTCTTGGGTAACGCTGTCCACGTTTTGGCCGTCGATCGAAATCGTGCCGCTTTGCGGTTCGTAAAAGCGCAGGAGCAGGTTGACGATGGTGGATTTGCCCGCGCCGCTGCGGCCGATCAAGCCGACTTTTTCGCCAGGTTTGATGTTCAGATTAAAGCCGTTGAGGAGCGGTTTGCCGGCTTCGTAGGAGAAATCGACGTGTTCAAACTTGATTTCGCCTCGGGTGACTTTCAGCGGCAGGGCGTTCGGCTTGTCGAGGATGGTGTGCGGCTTGGACAGGGTTGCCATGCCGTCGCCGACAGTGCCGATGTTTTCAAACAATCGGGCGGATTCCCACATGATGTATTGCGACAAACCGTTGACGCGCAACGCCATGGCTGTGGCTGTGGCAACCGCGCCGACGCCGACTTGTCCGTGATACCAAAGCCAGATGCCCAGCGCGGTCGTGCCGGCGGTTAGCGAGCTGTTGACGATGAAGCTGCAGGTGTGCAGCAGCGTCGCCAAACGCATTTGGGCGTGTACCGTAACCATAAATTCTTCCATCGACTGCTTGGCGTAGGCCGCTTCGCGCGCCCCGTGGGAGAAGAGTTTGACGGTGGTAATGTTGGAATAGGCGTCGGTAATGCGGCCGGTCATCAGCGAACGCGCATCCGCCTGACGCGCGGCGGTTTTCCCAAGCTTGGGAATCAGGAAGCGCATCACCAAGGCGAAGCCGATAATCCAGCCGATAAAGGGCAACAGCAGCCAGCCGTCGAACGAAATCAGAATCACGCCGGACGTGATGAAATACACCAGCACATACACAACCATGTCGGCAACCGTCATCACCACGTCGCGCATCGCCAGCGCGGTCTGCATGACTTTGGCGGACACGCGGCCGGCAAATTCGTCCTGATAGAAACCGAGGCTCTGCCCCAGCATCAGGCGGTGGAAATTCCAGCGCAGGCGCATGGGGAACACGCCTTGCAGGGTTTGCAGGCGCACGTTGGACGCGAGGAAGGTCCAGAGGGCGAAAAACACCATCATCCCCGCCATCGCCGTCAACGCCCAGCCTTTTTCAGCAAACAGGGTCGCGGGCGTGTATTTGCCGAGCCAGTCCACGACTTTGCCCATAAATTGAAACAGCAGGGCTTCCATGATGCCGATACCGGCGGTAAACACCGCCAATACGGCAATCCATTTGCGCAAGCCTTCGATATTGCTCCAGACAAACCGCCACAGCCCTTTTTCAGGCGTTTTCGGGGCGGCTTCGGGATAGGGGTCGATGCGGGACTCGAACCATGAGAATATTTTTTTAATCATTGTTTTTGCAAATGTGATAAGACGGTCAGGCCGTCTGAAAAGAAGTGTTCAAATACATTCAAGACTGTATTTTACGGGAAAAATCCAACTGATGACAGCGGATACCGTCAGTCCGATCAAACCAATCTATCGGGTTGACCATCTAAAAATCCCTTTGCTTTACATAAAACAAAGGCCGTCTGAAACTTTTCAGACGGCCTTTGCTGGATTTAGGTTGCCCTTAAAAATCACTCTTTACGTTGACGGCCCAAATCGGCAGCGGCAGTAAACAAGACGTCGGTGGAAGAGTTTAACGCAGTTTCTGCAGAGTCTTGAATCACGCCGATGATAAAGCCGACGGCAACCACCTGCATGGCCACATCGTTATCGATACCGAACAAGCTGCACGCCAAAGGAATCAGCAGCAACGAGCCGCCGGCCACACCGGATGCACCGCATGCGCTGACGGTAGCCACCAGGCTCAGCAGCAGGGCAGTGGCGAAGTCAACCGTAATGCCTTGCGTGTGCGCCGCAGCCATCGCCAAAACGGTAATGGTGATTGCCGCACCGGCCATATTGATGGTTGCACCCAATGGAATGGAGATGGAGTAAGTGTCTTCGTGCAAACCCAGTTTTTTCGCCAATGCCATGTTCACAGGGATATTGGCGGCGGAAGAACGGGTAAAGAAGGCATAAATGCCACTTTCGCGCAGGCAGGTAAACACCAGCGGGAAAGGGTTGCGGCGGATTTGCGACCACACAATAATCGGGTTGACCACCAAAGCAATAAACAGCATACAGCCGAGTAATACAGCCAACAGCTGCATATAACCGGCAAGCGCTTCAAAACCGGTTTCCGCAATGGTAGAGGACACCAAGCCGAAAATACCCAGCGGCGCAAAACGGATAATCCATTTCACAACCGTCGAAACGGTATCGGCCAAATCGGCCGCCACTTGGCGGGTCGTATCCGAGCCGTGATGGCGCAAAGCCGCACCCAATACCAAAGCCCAAGCCAAAATGCCGATATAGTTAGCATTAGCCAGCGCGTTAATCGGGTTGGCCACCAAATTCATCAGCAGCGTTTTCAGCACTTCGACAATGCCGGAAGGCGGTGCAACGGACACATCGCCTGCCGCACGCAAAATCAGCGTGGTCGGGAATGCCATACTGGCAATGACTGCCACCACAGCCGCAGCAAACGTACCGAAAATATACAAAATCAAAATCGGTTTGATGTAGGCCTGATTGCCTTTTTGGTGTTGCGCAATGGCGGCAGTCACCAAAACAAATACCAAAATCGGCGCGATAGCCTTAAGCGCACCGACAAACAGGCTGCCCAGCAGTCCTGCGCTGATACCGACTTGCGGCGAAACTGCGCCCACAAGAATACCTAAAACCAAGCCGATGGCGATTTGCGCCACCAGGCTGACGCGATTGAGCGCGTTCAAAATCGGATTGCCACTTGCCATATCCGTTCCTTCACAATTTAAAGATATGTTAAAAAAGTCTTACATTCTAAAATAAAAAATCATTTGTCGGCGAGGTTTTCATGCACACCTCACAAAAACAGCATTAAAGTTTAGCATTTATAACACAGTTGGCACTTTATGCCAAAAATACGGTCAAACCCGCTCAAACCCTACTTTAAAGTATGCCCATACCTTTACCTTATCCCTCTGTATCTTGATTTCAGACGGCCTGAAATCTGCGCCATAAGGCCGAATACAAAGGCAACTTCATCAGTAAAAATACAAAAACATAAATATTACAATCAGATAGAAACAAACCAAAGTCCGCCCTTATGTCGCATTTTGCAACGTTATCGCGCTAAATTTCCGTTTATAACCACAGCCTGAAACCTTGCAGAAATAATGTTAAAATCCCCAAACTGAAGAATTGTCGCTGTCGAACACACATCATGACCAAACTGACCTACCCTGTTTTATTTGCATCATTGGCGCTCGCCTACGGACACGCGTTGGCAGTAGATACTTCCGTTCCCAAAGCGGAAGACTACGAAGCTGTTCCCGAATCCGAAATGCCCAAGCAGCCCAAAGACGACCAAACAGGCAAACTCAAGCCCAAATTCCCCGTCAAAATCGACACTCAAGACAGCGAAGTCAAAGAAATGCTTGAAGAATACCTGCCGCTGATTACCCAGCAGCAGGAAGAAGAGCTGGATAAAGAACAGGTCGGCTTCCTCGCCGAAGAGGCACCCGACAACGTCAAAACCATGCTCCGGACCAAAGGCTACTTCAACAGCAACGTCAATATTCAAGACCACGGCGAGAGCTACACCGTCAACGTCACCCCCGGCCCGCGCACCAAAGTCGACAACGTCAGCGTGGCCATCCTCGGCGACGTATTGAATGACGACAACTTGGCCGAGTACTACCAAAATGCGATGGAAAACTGGCAACAGCCCGTTGGCGAAAACTTCGACCAAGATGGCTGGAGTGCGAGTAAAACCTCCGTCCTCAGCGCGGTAACACGGAAAAAATATCCGTTGGCGAAACTCACCACCACCCAAGCCACCATCAATCCTAATACGCAAAAAGCCGACTTGAACGTCATCGTGGAGAGCAACCGCCCCATTTACTTCGGCGATTTCCAAATCACCGGCACACGTCGCTACCCTGAGAGCGTGGTTTCCGGCATGGCGCGTTTCCACCCCGGTTCGCCTTACGACTTGGACAAAATCCTCGACCTGCAACAGGCGCTCGAGCAAAACGGCCACTATTCCGGCGCGTCCGTACAGGCCGACTTCGATCAACTGCAAGGCGACCGCGTTCCCGTCAAAATCAACGTGACCGAAGTCAAGCGCCACAAACTGGAAACCGGTATCCGCTACGACTCCGAATACGGAATCGGCGGCCGCATCGCCTACGACTATTACAACCTCTTTAACAAGGGCTACATTGGTTCCATCGTTTGGGACATGGACAAATACGAAACCACGCTGGCCGCCGGTATCAGCCAACCGCGCAACAACCGCGGCAACTACTGGACCAGCAACGTTTCCTACAACCGCTCGACCACGCAAAACCTTGAAAAACGCGCCCTGACCAGCGGTATTTGGTATGTCCGTGACCGCAACAATATCGACGCCCGCTTCGGCCTCGAATTTATTACCGAAGACCGCAAAGTCCCCGACACCAGCTACGATTTGGGCCGAAGCCATGCCACCATGCTGACCGCCTCATGGAAACGGCAAAGCATCGAAACCGAGCTGCACCCTCAAAACGGCTACTACCTCGACGGCAAAATCGGGGCAACTTTGGGCAAATTCCTTTCCTCCACCCAAATGGCACGCGCTGCAGCACGGGCAGGCTATTTCTTCACGCCTGAAAACAAAAAACTCGGTACATTCATCGTACGCGGACAGGCAGGCTACGTTTATGCCCGCGAAGGCGAAGAAGTACCGTCCAGCCTGATGTTCCGCACCGGCGGCGCAACTTCCGTACGCGGTTACGAACTCGACAGTATCGGTTTGGCCGGCCCCAATGGCTCCGTCCTGCCGCAACGCGCATTGATAGTCGGCAGCCTCGAATATCAATTCCCAGTTACCAAAAGCTTCTCCGGCGCCATCTTCCACGATGTCGGCGATGCGGCAAGCAACTTTAAACACATGACCTTAAAACACGGTACCGGCTTGGGCGTGCGCTGGTTCAGCCCGGTTGCGCCGTTCTCCTTCGATATTGCCTACGGCCATCACGACAAAAAAATTCGCTGGCACATCAGCTTGGGCACAAGGTTTTAAAAAAACATACTCACCATCCATTCTTTCAGACGGCCTCAGCCATTTCAGGCCGTCTGAACAACAGACAAACAGAAAAATATCATGACCGATACTGCAAACACTTCCACGCCGTCTGAACAACAGCCCGCCCCGCCAAAGCGCAAAAAACGCCTGTTGCGCGGCTTTGTCCTGTCCGCCTTGGGCGTATTGACCGTTTCCGCCGGCGCAATCGGCTGGCTGGTCGGTACGGAATCGGGTTTGCGTTTCGGTTTGTACAAAATCCCGTCATGGTTCGGCGTCAAAATCTCTTCGGACACGCTGAAGGGCACGCTGATTGAAGGTTTTGAAGGCGACAAATGGTTGATTGAAACAGAAGGTGCGGACATCAAAATCAGCAGCTTCCGCTTTGATTGGAAACCGTCCGAGCTGACCCGTCCGTCCTTGCACATTACCGAAGTCGTGGCCGGCGACATCGCCATCGTGACCAAACGCACGCCGCCCAAAGAAGAAGAGCCATCAAAAGGCCTGCCCGACAGCATAGACCTGCCCGTTACCGCCTATCTCGACCATTTGGAAACCGGCAAAATCAGCGTGGGCAAGCGTTTTGACAAGCAGACCGTCTATCTCGACCATCTGCACGCGGCCTATCATTACGACAAAAAAGAACACCGCCTCCACATCAAAACCGCCGATACGCCATGGAGCAGCTCGACAGGCGCGGTGGTGATCGGTTTGAACAAACCCTACGTCCTCAATACCGCCATCTACACCAAAGGCCAGCTTGAGGGCGAAACCCTACATGGCACGGTACGCCTGTGGGGCAGCCTGCAAGACGTATCCACCGACTTGCTGCTCGATAGCGACAACGTTCATTTGTCGGCCAAATCCACCATTCACCCATTCGCCGACAGCCTCAATGAAACCGTCGGCGAAATCCTGATTAAAGGTTCCAACATCAATCCGCAGGCCTTCCTGCCCAGCCTGCCCAAAGCGCGCCTGAATTTCGACGCCACCACCATTCCGTCGTTTACCAACGGCGTTGCGTTGGAAGGCTCGATTGACTTGGAAAACGACCAAGCCGGTTTTGCCGATGAAAATCATATTCCTGTCAAGCGCATCCTCGGCGAATTCATCGTCGACGATAAAGGCACGGTCATGATTGAAGACATCAGCGTCGACCTGCTCAAAGACGGCAGCATCGATGTATCCGGCTCTATCGATACCGCCCAAGACCAGCTCAAACTCGCACTGGGCATCAACAATACCGGCGCAGACGACTTTGTCCGTCAAAACATCGCAGGCCGTCTGAACGGCAGTATCGACGTCAAAGGCGAAACCTCCTCCCCCGTCGTCAACTGGAATCTCGACAGCGGATTCGCGCGCACAGACGGCATGCTGTTTTTCCAAACCGACAAACAGCTCGGCCAGCGCACGCTCAAGCTCGACAAAGTCCGCCTGGTTCCGCAAAACGGCGGCGAACTCAACGCCAAAGGCTCGCTCGAACTCTTCAAAGACCGCAAACTACAACTGGACATCGTCAGCAAAGCCTTCAACCCTGCGCGCATCGATCCGCAGCTTCCGCAAGGCAGCGTCAACGGCAACATCAACTTGACCGGCATACTGGCGCAAGAAAAATTCGCCGGCAAAATGCAGTTTGCACCGAGCACGCTCAACGGCGTTCCGCTCAGCGGCAAAGCCGACATCGCCTATGAAAACAAACACCTCGCGCGCGCCCTGACCGACCTGACCCTCGGCAACAACATCGTCAAAACCAACGGCAGCTTCGGCAAAAAAGGCGACCACCTCAACCTCAACATTACCGCCCCCGATTTGTCGCGTTTCGGCTTCGGCTTGGGCGGCCTGCTCAACGCGCGCGGCTACATCTCCGGCAGTTTTTCAGACGGCCTCAAAACCCTTGAAGCCGATTTGAACGGCGAAGCGCGCAACTTCAAAGTCGCCGATACCGTCAACATCCGCACCCTCGACTTCAAGCTTAAAGGTTCGCCCGATACCAACCGTCCGTTGAGTGCCGATATTAAAGGCGAACACATCGCCGTCTCCGGCGGCGCGGCCATGATCGACAACGTCAACCTGCTCATCAGCGGCACAGGCTCGCACCACCACATCCGCGGCAACAGCAGCATGGCGGTGGACAACAAACGCTACAAGCTCGACCTCGACGCCACCGGCGGTCTCAACAAAGACCAAACCCAATGGAAAGGCACGGTTGACACGCTCGACATCAACGGCGCGTTCAACCTCAAACTGCAAAACCGCCTCAACCTCGAAGCCGGCAGCGAACGCGTTGCCCTCAGCAGCGCGCGCTGGGCGGCCATGGGCGGCAGCCTCAACCTGCAAAATTTCGTTTGGGACAAGAAAGCCGGCATTACCAGTAAAGGCAGCGCACAAAATCTGCACATTACCGAATTGCACAACTTCTACACTCCGCCCATCGAACACAACCTCGTCTTGGGCGGCGACTGGGATTTGGCGTACAGTCAAAACGCGCGCGGCTTCCTCAACATCAACCGTCAAAGCGGCGACATCATCCTGCCGAGCAAAGACCCGAAAAACAAACAGCCTTTGGGACTTTCCTCGCTCGCCCTGCGCACCCGTTTCCAAAACGGCCGCATCGACAGCACGCTGGAAGGCAACACCCGTTTCGGCAAAGTTGACGGCACGCTCGGCATCGCCCAGCAGTTCGGCAACAACATCAACAACGCCCCCGTCAGCGGCAAAGTCAATATCAGCGTTCCCGATTTGGGCTCGCTCAAATCCTTTATGCCGGCGACAGCCCAAGGCATTGTAGGCCGTCTGAACGCGACCGCCACCATCGGCGGCCGACTCGGTTCGCCCACCGTCAACAGCAACCTCAACCTCCAAACCAATTACGGCCGTGCCGACGGTACCGTCAACATCGGTCAAGGCACCAGCTTCGATACCGCCCCTCTGAGCGGCAAGCTCAATCTGAACGTTGCCAACCTCGAAGTCTTCCGCAACTTCCTGCCCGTCGGCCAAACCCTCAAAGGCCGTCTGAACGCCGCCGTCAACTTGGCAGGCCGTCTGAACGATCCGCAACTGAGCGGCCTGATTAACGGCGACAACCTCTATTACCGCCATCAAACCCAAGGCCTGATTCTCGACAACGGCGTATTGCGTTCACGCCTGCAAGGTCAAAAATGGGTGATCGACAGCCTCAAATTCCACCGTGGCGGCACGATTGAGCTCAAAGGCGCGGTTAACCTTGCCAACGCCAACCCCGATGTTGACGTGGACATCGTCTTCGACAAATACCGCACCCTCTCGCGTCCAAACCGCCGACTGCAGCTCTCCGGCGCGGCCAAAGTCCTCTACAATCCGGAAAAAGGCGTATCGCTCAACGGCACCCTCAACACCGACTACGGCAGGTTTGGTTCGCAAAAATCCTCCATGCCGACCCTCGATGACGACGTGGTCGTACTGGGCGAAACCCCAAAAGAAGCAACGGCCACCACGCCGATTAATATGAACCTTGTCTTGAACATCAACGACAATGTCCGTTTTGTCGGCTACGGCGCAGACGTTACCATCGGCGGCAAACTGACCATCACGTCCCGCCCGGGTGAAACCGTCCAAGGCGTCGGTACCGTACGCGTTGTCAAAGGCCGCTACAAAGCCTACGGCCAAGACCTCGAAATCACCAAAGGCGCGGTTTCCTTCGTCGGCCCGCTGACCGATCCGAACCTCAACATCCGTGCCGAACGCCGCCTCTCCCCAGTCGGCGCTGGCGTCGAAGTTCTCGGCAGCCTCAACAATCCGCGCGTGACCTTGGTTGCCAAAGAAGCCATGAGTGAAAAAGACAAACTCTCCTGGCTCATCCTCAACCGTGCCAGCAGCGGCAGCGACGGCGACAACGCCACGCTCTCAGCGGCCGCCAGCGCATTGCTTGCCGGCCAAGTCAACGACCGCATCGGCCTTGTCGATGATTTGGGCTTCACCAGTAAACGCAGCCGCAACGCCCAAACCGGCGAGCTCAACCCTGCCGAACAAGTCCTGACCGTCGGCAAACAGCTCACCAACAACCTCTACGTAGGTTACGAATACGGCATCTCCAGCGCCGAACAATCCGTCAAACTCGTGTACCAACTGACCCGCGCCATCCAAGCCGTTGCCCGCATCGGCACACGCTCGTCCGGCGGCGAGTTGAAATACACCATCCGCTTTGACAATCTGTTCGGCAAAGACGAATCAGAGCCGGAAGAACAACAATAAGAGCCGTGATAAAGGCCGTCTGAAATTTATCTTTCAGACGGCCTTTATCTTGTTCTACCGTATCCAAATCCGCAGCCATGCCTCAAAAGGCAAAGGCCAACGGCGCAAGTTTGAAAATAAATGCTGCTAAAAAGTGAGCGGCAAACCATGGCTTATTCAAGATTAGTGATACATAAGGCAGATACAAAAAGGCCGTCTGAAACTAACAGGGGTAGGTTTCAGACGGCCTTTTTTTGAATCATCGAAACATCTTGTGCATGGCGTTGCTGATTAATTCGATCTGTTTCTTATATTCACGGCAACGGGGACAGAGCGACAGGTGCACGGCAAGGGCAATGCGCTTAAAAAGACTGAGGCGTACTTGGTCTTGCTGTTTGGAAATCAGATCGGTTATTTTGCGGCATTTCTTCATGGCGTTTTCCTGTCAGGCATGGGAGAACCATTTGATTTGCAGACACTGGCGCAAGGTTTCGCGCGCGCGGTGCATGATGGTGTGGTAGTTGGCATGGCTGATGCCGCATTGTTCGCGGATTTCATCACTTGAAAAGCCGAGAATTTCTTTCATGGTAAACACGCGGGCGGTGTTTTCCGGCAGATGGTAGAGGCAGGTCTGCAAAACTTGATAGAATTCTTTATTGTTTAAACTGGTTTCGGGCGAGTCCCAACCCTGAGGCTGTCCTTCGTCCGTCCAATGCCCGTCGGAGGCAAAATGTCCTTCAAAGGCTTCATCCAAAGCTTCTTCGTCGCGCGTGACGAAAACTTGGCGTTGCCGCCCGATTTGGCGCAAACAGTCGGTAATTTTGTTTTTTAAGATTGCAAACAGCCAGCTGCTCACTTGGGCGCCGCCTTTGAAACCCTCGGCCGCACGGTAGGCGGAAAGCATGGTTTCCTGTACGAGGTCTTCCGCCAAATCGGGGCGGTCGGGCAACTGGATACGGGCAAAGCGCAGCAGCAGTTTGCGGGATTCGGCAAGCTCTGCATCGGTCAGTTCGGGTAGGGCCATAATGTATCAGTATGAAATGAATGATCAATATGCTTCTGATTTTACGCTGATACGGAAAGAGCATGCGATTGAATCTATAAACGATTTCAGTAGTTTTTTTGTTTCGCCAAAACCGACTGTACCCGTTTCAGACGGCCTTGGTTTATGCCGCAACCAAAATGCCCTGTTCCCGCCAATCCGTCCATTGCTGCCTTAATGCGTCCTGCCAAGCGTTTTCAGACGGCATGAACTCTGTCAGCATGGTTTGCAGGCCGTTTAGGGAAGTGGGCGTCTCTGCCAGCGTTTCCAGCAATAATGCACCGAATCCATCAAGCGTTTGATACATCACGTCGTCTTCCTTATCGCGCCACACCAAAACAGCAGTTTCCGCCTCCTGCAATTCATCGGTCACATCATACTGATAACGGCGCACAAAGGCGGCGGGAGAAAGGGTGTAAGCTAAATCGTTTGAATCGGCGTGGGTTGTTTGGCTGTCGGTTTGAGCGGTTTCGGCGAGCAGCTGGGTGTGTTCAAAGTCCATCAATGCCAAGAGGTCGTCTGAAAGCGGCAGGCTTTGGCAATATTGGAGGAACTCGCCGGGGATTTCTTGAAAATAGGGCGTTTGGGCACGCGCGTCACGGACGAAACCTTCTTTCAGACGGCCCCATTCTTCGCTGTCAAAGTATTGCAGTGTTTCGGTATAACAGCGGTCGATAAAGCTGTGAATATTGTTGCGTATCAATCGGATATAGACGTTCAGGCGCTCTTGCGGCAATCCGTCTGCGGCTTTGCCTTCGCGTATGGCTTGGGCAAAGCGATGTTGGTATTGGGCGGAGGTTTCAGGCTGCACGGCGGTATTCCTTTCCGGCACGCGTTTGATATTCGGCGATTTTGGCAACTTCGGCTTCGAGTTCGGCAAAAGGCGGGAAATTGAAATCGCGTTCCAACAGGGTGGGCGGAATCGTCGGCAGTTTGGCATAGGCGAGTTCGAGCAAATCCCAAACGGTCGGCAAAACCGCCGCGCCATGCGTATCAATCAATAATTCGGGCGTTTCGACATCGTGTCCGGCGATGTGGATGTAGCACACGCGCTCTGCGTCCACATTTTCTAAAAAGGCTTCAGGCGACAACAGGCCGTGATTGACGGCGTTGACGTAAATATTGTTCACGTCCAAATGAATGCCACAGTCGGCTTCGCGTGCAACGGCGTTAAGGAACTCAACCTCATTCATTTCGGCAAGCGGGGAATGCAGGTAGTAGGAGGTGTTTTCTACGGCAATGCGGCAGCCTAATCGATCCTGCACTTCGCGGATACGCCGAGCGGTATGTTGCACCATTTCTTCGGTGAAAGGCAGCGGCAACAAATCGTAAAGATGACCGCCGTCGTGGCAATAGCTCAAATGGTCGGAGAAAAACGTGCAGTCATAACGGCGCATCATTTCTTTGATGCCGTCTATCAAGTCGGTATCCAGCGGGGCTTGTCCGCCCAATGACATGGATAATCCGTGCAACGCCAGCGGCAGCCGTTCTGCCACGCGGTCAAACTGTTTGCGCGCCCTGCCGCCCATTTTCAGCCAATTTTCGGGGGCGGCTTCGATAAAGCGTATCGGGCTGTCGTCTGAAAGCGAGAGGAAGTCTTCCGCCAAGTCGCGGCGGTAGCCCAAGCCTGCGTGTTGAATCATGGTGATGTCCTGTTATGGTGCCGTATGAATGACAAAGTCGCATTTTCGTTTATAAAATGCGACTTTGTTAAAGGTATGTTGCAGGATTATTTAGAACCGCATTTACCTTCGCCGCATTTACCTTCTACTACTTTGGCAGCTTTGGCTTTAGATGCTTTGCCTTTTTTAGCGTGAGTTTTTTCTACGGTTGAACCGCATTTGCCTTCGCCACATTTGCCTTCGCTTGCTTTAGAAACAGCGCTTGCACCGCATGAACCTTCACCGGCTTTAACCGCACCGCAAGAGCCTTGAGCAGATTTTTGAACACCTGCTTTGCTGCTTAACGGTTTATCAGCGGCAACAACGCCGGCAGCCAGAGACAGGGACAGTGCACCGGCCAGAGCAGCAGCTACATTTTTTTTCATTTTAACTTCCTTTTTAAAATATGGGTTTAAATAAATCAAGGGATAATATCGGGCATTTAAAGTCGGCCCGCGACCGTGAATCATTAAAGAAAATGCTTGATGCGGCAACAGCGTTTCTTCAGCAGGGCATCCAAAGACAGACGGCCTGCGCCCTGCAATAGGACAGGAAATAAAACCACCAAATAAATCAGTGCCATTTTATAACCGTTGTCGCACACATTGTACCCCAAGCCGGCATGTACCGCAGACCATGCGACAGCTGTTACGACCATCAATCCCAGCGCGGACAGCCGCGTTGCCAAGCCGACAATGAGTAACACAGGCAAAACCAGTTCTGCCCACATGGCCAAATTCCAGTTGACCGTATCCGGCAACAAATTGAACGGAAAGGGAAATTGACTGTTGATATCTGCAAACCAGTTTTCCCCGTTCCATTTTTCCAGGCCGGACTCAAGAAATTCATACGCGGCAAAAAGCCTGAGCGTCAACAAGCCGAAAGCGGCCTGCCAAGAGGGGGTGGCTGAGGTGTTCATTTATTTTCCTTATCGATGTGTGTCAAATGGGCTGGGACGAAAAATCAATCGGCACCATCCCATATTTCATGCCTGTTTAGACGAGACAGCTTTGGAAAACTGACAAAACAAATAAAGTTATTTTCTTATTCATTGTTTTATAAAGATTAAAAATTCAAAAAGGCCGTCTGAAACACCATGCTTGATTGGGCTTCAGACGGCCTTTGACAATAAACGCGGTCAATTAATCCGCTTGTTTGCACAATTCGACAATTTCCGCTCCGTATTTGTCGGTTTTCTCCTCATTCATGCCGTGGATTTCCGCCAGCTCTGCCAAATCTTGCGGCCGTCGGGCGGCAATGGCGCGCAGGGTAACTTTGCTGCATATCTGATAGGCTTCGAGGCCTTCATGGCGGGCAGTATCGATGTTCCACTGAAGCAGGCGGCGCATCAATCGGCGTTTGCGTTTGTCCTCTTCGCTCAGGCCGTCTGAAAACGGGTGGCAGATGTTTAAAATGCCCTCGCCGTATTGTTCGATACGTTTTTCGCCTAGTTTATACACGCCCAAAAGGTCGATGGGTTCGGCAGGCGTATTGGTCAACAAATCGTCCATACTTTCGTTGGAGAATACCGTACCCAGCGTTACTTGATCGGCACTTGCCTGCTGCTCGCGCCAAGTTTCCAAAGCCTGTTTTAAGGCCTGTTCGCGCTCGCCCAAACTGTGGATAACTTGTGTGCTGTCTGTGGAAACCGTACCGGCTTCGGCTATTTCGCAAACATCGAGTATCTCCAAACCGAATTTATTGATTTTCGCCTCACCCAAGCCGTAGATTTGATGTAAATCTTCCAAACTTCGGGGCATTTTTTCGACAATATCGCGCAAGGTTTTGTCGCCGCAAACCACATAGGCCGGCACTTCCTCTGCCCGGGCGCGTTGTTGCCGCCATTGGCGCAATGCCTGCCACAAACGCTCTTCGCGCTCGGTACGCAACCAATCGTCTTTCGGCTTTTGAGTGGCCGTTTTTTCGCGACGCAAGGGGCGCAGCATGACTTCGGTTTCGCCCTTGAGGACTTTTTTTGCCGCTTCGGTCAGCTGCAAGGCTTGATGTTGCTCGACGTTGACGGTGAGATAGCCCAGGCTGATGCACTGGCGGATGACGCTGCGCCACTCCTTGTCGGTCTGTTCGCTGCCGATGCCGAATGTGGATAACTTGTCATGGCCGTTGCGCTGTATCCAATCATCGCTTTTACCGCGCAAAAGGTTGGTGATGTAACCGGCGGCAAAACGTTGTCCGGAGCGGTACACGCAGCTGAGTAATTTTTGCACCAACACCGTACCGTCAAACCGCACGGGCGGATGCAGGCAGTTGTCGCAATGGCCGCAGGGTTCGGATTCTTCGCCAAAATGTTTGAGCAGCAGTACGCGGCGGCAGGTGGCGGTTTCGCAGACGGAAAGCATGGCATCGAGTTTTTGCATTTCGATTTGCTTTTGCATCTCGTCGCTGTTGCCCTCGGCAATCCGTTCGCGCAACAACACCCAATCGTTCAAGCCGTAACACAGCCAGCTCACGGCAGGCAGCCCGTCCCGGCCGGCGCGCCCCGATTCTTGATAGAAATGTTCGATACTCTGGGGCATATCGAGATGGGCGACAAAGCGCACGTCGGGTTTGTCTATGCCCATGCCGAACGCCACGGTCGCCACCACAATAATATTGTCTTCATGCGTAAAGCGGCGTTGGTTTTCCTCGCGCACGTCCATGCTCAAACCGGCATGATACGGAATCGCCTCCAAGCCGTTTTCACACAAAAACTGCGCCACATCCTCGACTTTTTTACGGCTTAGGCAATACACAATGCCGCTTTGCCCATGCATCTGCTTGCGGATGAAATCCAGTAATTGTTTTTTGCCATTATTTTTTTCGATAACCTGATAATAAATATTCGGGCGGTCAAAGCTGGAGATAAATTCGGGCGCATTGTCCAAGTGCAGATAATGCTTGATGTCGGCGCGCGTGGCCGCATCGGCGGTAGCGGTCAGGGCGATGCGCGGGATGTTCGGATAGCGTTCGGCAAGCATGCCAAGCTGTTGATATTCAGGGCGGAAATCGTGTCCCCATTGGCTGACGCAATGCGCCTCATCAATGGCAAACAGGCTGACGGTTTGTTGGTCGAGAAAACGTAAAAAGCGGTCGGTAACCAAGCGTTCCGGCGCGACATAAAGCAGTTTCAGACGGCCTTGGGCAAGCTTGTCGGCAATCTCGCGCGCCTCATCTGCCGATGTGCTGCTGTTGACTGCCGCCGCTTCAATCCCGGCCACATGCAGGCTGGCCACTTGGTCGTTCATCAGCGCAATCAGTGGCGATACGACAACCGCCACGCCTTCGCGCATCAGCGCCGGAATCTGGTAACACAAAGACTTGCCCCCGCCCGTCGGCATCAGCACCATCAAACTCTCGCCTCCGGCCAAAGCATTGACGATAGCCTCCTGCTTGCCACGAAATTCGGGATAACCGAATACTTCGTGCAAAATCTGTTTGGCGGTCGGCTGAGGCATAATGATTCCGTAGAATAGGGGAAAGCGTTATTTTAACGGTTTTACACCCGCGTATGTGCGGAACATTTTGCCGCTGCTTTTTCAGACGACCTCAAATTCAAATCTATCAAATTTATTTAATTTTAAATAAAGATTTGTTTTATTTTGAATGAAATGTATAAAGGCCGTCTGAATCCTAATCTTCGGATTTCAGACGGCCTTTTCAAAAATAAAATCTTTAGGCTTTTTTGACGAACTCAGACTTCAAATTCATCGCGCTGCCATCGATTTTACAACCGATATTGTGGTCGCCCTCTTGCAAGCGGATGCCTTTGACTTTGGTGCCTTGCTTGATGACCATAGAGCTGCCTTTGACTTTCAGATCTTTAATCAAGACAACCGTATCACCATCTTGCAAGACCGCGCCGTTGGCATCTTTGACTTCCAAGGCATCATCGCCGGTAGCCGCAGCATCGGCCTCGTTCCACTCATGGGCGCACTCAGGGCAAACGTATTGAGCGCCGTCTTCGTAAGTGTATTCGGAGTGGCATTTCGGGCAGGGAGGTAGGGACATGAGGTTTCCTTATAAATATGATAAAAGAAGCGTAAAACGCAAATAATACAATGTCTAAATTATTGCTTCGCCTTGCTGCCGCCTGCGCCGTAAACGGCATTCCAAGCCGCGTCCAACATCTGGCCGGCTTGTTGCAGCTTGGCATTTTGCTGCTCTTTCTGAGCCAAGGCCGTCTGAATTTCGCCTTTCAAACGGTCAATATCGGATTGCGCAGCCTGCAAACGGCGCTGCGCGCTTTCCAAATCACTTTGCAGGGAAATGATTTTGCTGTCGTTGCTGTTTTGCTCATGCAAAGCGGCACGGTAAACCGATTGGATGGACAACAAACGGTCTTCCGCCTCACCGGCATACGCCGCGGCGGCAGATAACATCATCAGGGCAAGTAAGGTTTTTTTCATGGGTTTTCCTTTAAGTTATTGATTTGTAAAGTAAAGCGCAAAGCAAATTTTTCAGCCGCCAAGTTTACATAATATGCTTGTTGGTCTTTGTTCTTGATGGTTTATTTTATCCAATCCGGACATTCAGGCTGCCGATAAAAGTTAATTCAATCAACTGTTGTGACAGGCAGGCGGCTATTATTTTCTCATATTCTCCGCCTTATTCCATTATTTTCTGGTTTTATTAGAAAAGGCCGTCTGAAAAATTTTCAGACGGCCTTCCCTTTTATTACATCTTAAGAACGACTCATCCCCTGTGCTTGTGACTGAGCATACTGTCTTTGTTGTTCTTCATACTCAAAACGCTGCGTCGCTTCCTGAACCTTTGCAAGGCTTTCTTCTATCGGAATATAGGCTGCTGTCTGCATATCCATAGATACTCGATTCAATATGGGATTACGCTCACCAATCAGATACTGTCCGTCTTTTACATTAAACAGCGTGACATCTGTCATTTTTTTAGAATAACCCAACGCAGTAAGAGCCATTGCGGAGTTTTGCAGTTTTGCTTCCTCAATCGGTATCCCATTTTTCTCATGGTATTCGGTTAGATGTTCTTTTACTGCATTGAAAAGATTTTGGGTTTCAGAGGCAAGAGATTGTAGTTTGGATACAAAGAAGGACTGTGAATATTGTAGTAGCTGTTCTTTCTCATTTTCAAATGATAATCTCATTTCCTCAGTAAAAACGCGATTATCTTTCAAATTATTTATTGTCTCTCCTCTTTTTACTGCATCATAGATCCATTTTTCCAATGGATCTTTAGTTTCTCCTTTGATTTTTGCTTGTTCCCATTTAAAATATTCCTTTTGTCCAACGGCATTATTCCATTTATCCATGTTAACTTCTTTTCGCCAATCCTCCATACTCATGTTAGCAGGCTTATTAGAAATATCTTCATGATCATCAAGTATTGCTTTAGCTCGATCACGTCCTATTGCCTTGGATAATTCATGAAATTGATCCTGAAATACAGGGTAAACAATACCAGAACCAGATATTAATGTACTTTCAGCTACTTTTTGAATATTTTGAGTAATAACTGCACTTAAAAGAGCATGTCTATATGCATCATAGCTATTATTATGTGGTCTTTTGTCATCTTCCCCTGCAAAGCCACCATATTCATTAGCCTTTCTTACTGCATACGACACAAAAGTACTAGGACTATAATAGTAATCACTCATTTTCACACTTCCCTAAATTAAAGTTAGAAAAATTTGAATTATTTGATATTTCTGCCTGTAAACAAATATTTTTATTTACGGGATAACAAACTTCGGGTTGTTTATTCATAGGCCATGATTCAATGTAATAAACCTTCTCAAATTTTCCATTTTTTTTACCCCAAAATATTGTTTTATCTTCTACCATTTTGTAAAAAAATAAATCTTGTCCTAATTTATTCTCAAAATCAGTTTTCAATACATAAGGTTCTTGAATACAAACTTCATCATACCCATTAAAAATCTCGATTAAAGGGATACTACTTTTTCCTTGAATTAATGGGAATAAGTTATTATTTCCATTAAAAAATCTAGAAAATAGACAAATGAATACTATTATTATTATAAATATAAGTACCAGAATAACTTTAAAAGAAATATTTTTCATAATCATACCATTATAAAGACGTAATGATTATACGTCTGAAGACTAAATATTGACAACCCAAAAGGCCGTCTGAAACATTTCAGACGGCCTTTTATCATTCATGCCTTACGAACGAATCCGTTTCAACACTTCTTCTTTGCCGATTAAAGCCAATACTGCATCGACGCTTGGGGTTTTTGCTGTACCGCAGACAGCGAGGCGCAAAGGCATGCCGAGTTTGCCCATTTTAACGCCTTCTTCGTCGCAGAAAGGTTTGAAGAGGTCGTGGATGGCTTCGGCGTTCCAGTCTTCCAACCCTTCGAGGCGTTCGGCGAAGCGCAGCATACGGGCGGCGGCTTCGTCGTCCCAGTGTTTCTGCACGTCGGCTTCGGCGGGCGTTTGTTTGACGTAGAAGTAGAGGCACTCATCAGCAAGTGTGTTCAGGTCTTGGGCGCGGTCTTTGACCAATGCCAACACATCTTCCAAAGCGGGCTTGCTGGTTTCGTGGATATCGCGCAGGGCGAGGCGCGGTTTCACCATTTCGGCCAGTTTTTCGTTGGCGGTGATTTTGATGTGTTCGCCGTTAATCCAGTAAAGTTTTTTCAAGTCCATGCGGCTTGGAGACGGGGAAACGTCTTTTAAATCAAACCATTCGATGAATTGTTCCATCGTGAAGAACTCGTCGTCGCCGTGCGCCCAGCCCAAACGCGCCAGATAGTTGAGCATGGCTTCGGGCAGGATGCCCATCGCGCCGAAATCGGTGATGGCGACGGTATCGCCGCTGCGTTTGGAGATTTTTTTGCCTTGTTCGTTGAGAATCATGGGCAAGTGACCGTATTCGGGCAGATTTGCGCCGATGGCTTTTAAGATATTGATTTGTTTCGGGGTGTTGTTCACATGGTCATCGCCGCGGATAACGTGGGTAACGCCCATGTCGTAGTCGTCCACCACGACGCAGAAGTTGTAAGTCGGCGTGCCGTCGGCGCGGGCGATAATCAGGTCGTCGAGCGCTTCGTTGGGAATGGAGATTTCGCCTTTGACCAAGTCCGTCCATTGGGTAACGCCGTCCAAAGGCGTTTTGAAGCGGACGACGGGTTGCACGTCGGCAGGGATTTCGGGCAGGGTTTTGCCTTCTTCCGGACGCCAGCGGCGGTCGTAAGTTGCCGTGCCTTCTTTTTCGGCTTTCTCACGCATGGCTTCCAGCTCTTCTTTGCTGCAATAGCAGTAGTAGGCAGCGCCTTTTTCCAAGAGTTCGGCGATGACTTCTTTATAGCGGTCGAAACGGCGGGTTTGGTACACGACGTTGTCGGCGTTATCGTAATCGAGACCGACCCATTTCATGCCGTCGAGGATGATGTTGACGGATTCGGCGGTGGAACGCGCCAAGTCGGTGTCTTCGATACGCAATAAGAACTCGCCTTTGTGATGGCGGGCAAACGCCCATGAAAACAAGGCGGTGCGTACGCCGCCGATGTGCAGGTAGCCGGTGGGGCTGGGGGCGAAACGGGTTTTGACGGTCATGATGGCTCCAAAGTCTTTGAAAACAGGTATTTTACTTTTTCGGCAAGGTTTAAACAATGTAAGGCCGTCTGAAAATAATGTCGGCGCAGAAGGACCGTCTGGGACTTTTCTCCTGAAAACAAATCAAATATAATGATAATTATTTCTTTTAAAGGATCCGCTCATGAACAAACGCGCTTTATTTGCCGCCCTCGCCCTCCTGCCCCTTTTTGCCCAAGCCGAAATCAAAACTATCAAAGATGTATTGGGACGCGAAGTCAAAGTCGATGTCCCTGTCAAACGCGCGGTTTTGGCGTTTTACTATCCCGACTATATCGCGGTAACGGGCGCGGACAAATTTAAAAACGTCATCGGCATTTCGCGTGAGTTTTGGGAGAAATTCAATCCCGGCAGCTGGGCGATGTTCAAACAGAAGCTGCCTACGCTGCAAAACATTGCAGACATCGGCAACATCAACACCGGCACGTTTTCACTGGAGAAAACGCTCGCGCTCAAGCCGGACGTATTGATTCTGGCCGACTGGCAGTATAAGGCCATCGCCACCCATCTGCCGCGCATTAAAGCGGCAGGCATACCCGTAGTCGTGGTCGATTTCAACGCCGAAACCGTCGCGCGGCACACGCGCAGTGCGGAAATTTTCGGCGAACTCAACGGTACGCAGGCTCGCGCCCAAAAAATTGCCGCCGAATACGCCCGAGGCATTGCCGACATCCAAAAACGCGTCGCACGCGCCAAGCAGTCCAAACCGAAAATCTATATCGAGTTCGGCGACAAAGGCCCGTCCGAATACAGCTACACCTTCGGCAAAGATATGTGGGGCGCGATTGCCGACACAGCAGGCGGCAACAATATCGCCGCGCCTTACGTTAAAAACTGGGGACCGATAAACCCTGAAAAATTCCTGACGGCCAAACCCGATGTCATCGTCATTTCGGGGACGGAAAACGGCCATAAAGACAAGCCTGACATTATGGCGATGGGCATAGGCATCAGCCAGGCCGATGCGCAACGCCGCCTGGCCGGATTTGTCAAACGCAAAGGCTGGGCAGACATTCCTGCCGTCAAAAACAAACGCGTTTACGGCATCTACCACACCGCCTCCCGCTCGCTCACCGATTTGGCCAGCGCGCAATTTATCGCCAAAACCCTGTATCCGCAGCAGTTTGCCGACATAGACCCAAACAAGACCTATCTGGACTTCTACCGCAAATACCTGCCCGTCGTGCCGGACGGTACGTTTTACATCCAATTGAAATAGCGGCTGCAAAAATCATAGGCTCAGGCCGTCTGAATATGTATGCTATACTAATAAGGCTTTATTATGTATAATTATTATTCTTTTTATTTAATGTATTGGACAAGATATGACTGAACAAAACCAAATCGGCCATCAACAGGCTCCAATTGTAAGCGTCAAAGAATGGTTGATAACAAACTTGATTATGATGATTCCACTGGTCAATATAGTTATGATGCTTGTATGGGCATTCGGCTCAAACACCAATCCGAATAAAGCCAATTATTTCAAGGCTGCCTTGATTCTGTTTGCCATCGTAATGGTAATTTATCTGGTACTGGCTGTAGTCTTATTTGGCAGTGTAGCTGCAAATCAATATCAATAAGTAAGAATACATTTAGGCCGTCTGAAACCTAAAAGGCTTCAGACGGCCTTTTACATGGATTACCGAAAGCTCAACCACCTATCCAATTCCAAACCGCATCGCTCCATTTGCCGATACGGTAGAGAAACAAAGAATAGCTCTCCTGTATCAGGAACTTGGTTTTCTTACTGCGCTCGTCAAAGCGCGTGGTCGGGGTGGCGGAGAACTGCGCGTCCGACAAGCCTAAATCGGCGGCCATTTCTTCGGCGCGCGCCAAATGATACGGGTCGCTGACAACGATAATGCTGCCGATGCCGTTGGCGTGCATGATGGGGACGATATTGCGCAGGTTTTCGTAAGTGTTGCGCGATGTGTTTTCAAACAGGATATTGTGCGCCGGTATGCCCTGCTTGAGCGCGTATCGGCGCCCCACTTCGGCTTCGGTCATAAATCCTTTTTTGGGTGTGCCGCCGGTGAAAATGATTTTGCCGACCCGATGGCTTTGGTAGAGCGTGATGGCGTGGTTGATGCGCTCACGGAATACCGGCGACGGGCGTTTGTCCCACGCCGCCGCACCCAACACCACCGCCGCATCGGCATGAGCGTCCTTCGGCAAGGTGTGTGAACCTGTCCGGTAAATCTGCCATGTGCCGCTCAAAAAAATACCGCACACCAGCAAGACGCTCAAAGCAAGGCCGCGAAACAGGTAGTATCGCAAGCCATTGCGGCTTTTAAGCAGGGAAATCATCTTCAGACGGCCTTATCCAACCCCATCAGCCGAGTAGGGCGGCAATGTTTTCCAACGGACGGCCGATGGCTGCGCGCGTAGGCGTTACCAAAACGGGACGCTCAAGCAGGGCGGGGTGTTCGGCGATTGCCTGAAGCAGGGCGGCATTGTCCAAATCGGGGTTGTCCAAACCCAATTCTTTGTACAAATCGTCTTTCGTGCGCATCATGCCGCGCACCGATTCGATACCGAGTTTGGCAAACATATCCTGCAAAGTCGCCAAATCGGGCGCGGTATCCAGATATTTGACCACGTCGGCGGCAACGCCTTTTTCTTCGAGCAAAGCCAGCGCGGCACGCGATTTGCTGCAACGCGGGTTGTGATAAAGTGTGAATTCAGACGGCATGAAATTCTCCGTATTATTGCAAAATCATTCAATGATGGCGGTTATTATCGTCTGCAACTGATTTTTACTCAAACTTTTTACCTGATATCTTGATATGAATCGGTAGGCATACCCACCAAACCGTTTTACAATAAACCCAATTTCGATTGGCAACCTCAAGGATACAACCATGAAAGCCTTAACCGCCCTTCTCTTGTCCGCCGCCGTTTTTACCGCTGCGCCGGCCTTTGCCGCCGACGAAACGGCAGGTTGGCAGGACAACAAACCGCAAAGCCTGGAGTCACTCAAAGCCCCCGTACGCGTGGTCAACCTTTGGGCAACCTGGTGTGGCCCCTGCCGTAAAGAAATGCCCGCCATGTCCGCATGGTACAAAGCGCAAAAAAAAGGCAGCGTCGATATGGTCGGCATCGCACTGGATACGACCGACAATATCGGCAAATTCCTGAAACAAACGCCGGTCAGCTACCCGATTTGGCGTTATACCGGCGCCAACAGCCGCAACTTCATGAAAGCCCACGGCAACAACGTCGGCGTATTGCCTTTCACTGTCGTCGAAGCGCCGAAATGCGGCTACAAACAAACCATCACCGGCGAAGTCAACGAAAAAAGCCTGACCGCCGCCGTGAATTTGGCCAAAACCAAATGTAAATAAAACAGCGGATAGGGTGCTTAACCTACGCTGATACCGAGGCCGTCTGAAACCCAACCGTTCAGACGGCCTTTTTTCAAACCATGTTGTTTTGTGTTGCAAACCGGCAGTGTCTCCACAGGCAGAACCGAGGTTTCACTATCAAAAAGCAGCCGAAATATTTATAATCTGTGAATATCCCCATTTTTTCAGACGGCATGTTGCCCTATCGATGACGCCGGCCGTCTGACTCCCTATTTTCAGGAAAACCCATGATCCGTTTCGAACAAGTTTCCAAAACCTATCCCGGCGGTTTCGAAGCCCTGAAAAATGTCAGTTTCCAGATTAACAAAGGTGAGATGATTTTTATCGCCGGCCATTCGGGCTCGGGCAAATCCACCATTTTGAAGCTGATTTCAGGCATTACCAAGCCTACCAAAGGCAAGGTTTGGTTCAACAATCAAGACCTCGGCACCTTGAGCGACAATCAGATCGGCTTTATGCGCCAACATATCGGCATTGTCTTCCAAGACCACAAAATCCTCTACGACCGCAATGTCTTGCAAAACGTTATCCTGCCTTTGCGGATCAGCGGCTACCAGCCGCGCAAAGCGGAAGAGCGCGCGCGTATTGCGATTGAGAAAGTCGGCTTGAAAGGCCGTGAAAACGATATGCCCATCACCTTGTCCGGCGGCGAACAACAACGTTTGTGCATCGCGCGCGCAGTGGTTCACCAACCCAGCCTGCTGATCGCCGACGAGCCGTCCGCCAGCCTCGACCGCGCCTATGCGCTGGATATTATGGAATTGTTTAAAACCTTCCATGAAGCAGGCACGACTGTGATTGTTGCGGCGCACGATGAAACGCTGATGGCGGATTACGGCCACCGCGTCTTGCGCCTGCAGAAAGGACGCCTCGCATGAGTATGATTCACTATATCTCGTTACACGTCGAATCGGCGCGCGCCGCGCTCAAAGAGCTTCTGCGCCAACCCATCGGCACGCTGCTGACCCTGCTCATGCTTGCCGTTGCCATGACCTTGCCGCTGTTTATGTATTTGGGTATCCAAAGCGGGCAAAGCGTATTGGGTAAACTCAACGAATCGCCACAGATTACGGTTTATATGGACACTGATGCAGCAAGTTCTGATGCCGATACGGTGAAAAACCTGCTCCAGCGCGACAGCCGTATCGATAAAGTCCGCTTTATCAGCAAGCAGGAAGGTTTGGAAGAATTGCAAACCAATCTCGACCAAAACCTCGTTTCCATGCTCGATGGCAACCCATTGCCCGACGTCTTTATCGTTACACCCGACCCGGCCACTTCTCCGGATCAGATGCAGGCCATCTATAAAGACATTACCAAACTGCCGCGCGTCGAATCAGCAACCATGGATACCGAATGGGTACAGACCCTTTATCGTATTAACGAATTTATCCGCAAGATTTTGTGGTTCCTCTCGCTGACTTTGGGCATGGCCTTTGTCTTGGTGGCACACAACACCATCCGCCTGCAAATCCTCAGCCGCAAGGAAGAGTTGGAAATCACCAAGCTGTTGGGTGCGCCCGCTTCCTTCATCCGCCGCCCTTTCCTTTATCAGGCAATGTGGCAGAGTATTTTCTCAGCCGCCGTCAGCTTGGGCTTGTCGGCTTGGCTGCTGGCCGAAGTACGGCCGCTGGTGGACGCGATTTTCAAACCCTACGGTCTGAACATCGGCTGGCGTTTCTTCACATTTAGCGAAGTGTCGCTGGTATTCGGCTTCGTCATCGCGCTGGGCATATTCGGCGCATGGCTGGCCACCACGCAACACCTCTTAGGCTTCAAAGCCAAAAAATAAACCTTGGCAAACAGGCCGTCTGAACCATTCAGACGGCCTGAAATCTTATCCTTTCGCAACTTAAACAAACCTTGTGAAAATTTAATACTGCCAAATCTAACAGCAAGGGCATAATCCCTTATAATTGATGGCTTATTATCCATCTCATTTCATTTGTGCGGCATAAACCGTGCAGACAAATAACGAAAGACATCCTGTGGACAAACTCAAAATCTCTGCCAACGGCCCCCTCAACGGCGAAATCATCGTATCCGGCGCAAAAAACGCCGCCCTGCCGCTGATGTGTGCCGGTCTGCTGACTTCCGGCACTTTACGCTTGAAAAACGTACCCATGCTCGCCGACGTCAAAACCACCCAAAAACTGCTGCAAGGCATGGGCGCACGCGTTTTGACCGACAACATCTCCGAATTTGAAATCAACGGCGGCACCGTCAACAACACCTGCGCACCTTACGAGCTGGTAAAAACCATGCGCGCATCCATCTTGGTTTTGGGCCCGACCCTCGCCCGCTTCGGCGAAGCCCAAGTCAGCCTGCCCGGAGGCTGCGCCATCGGTTCGCGCCCGGTTGACCAACACCTCAAAGGCCTCGAAACCATGGGTGCGGAAATCACCATCGAACACGGCTACGTCAAAGCCAAAGGCCGTCTGAAAGGCACGCGCGTCACCATGGATGTCGTGACCGTAGGCGGTACTGAAAACCTGCTGATGGCGGCCACGCTCGCCGAAGGCACCACCATCCTCGAAAACTGCGCCATCGAGCCCGAAGTCGTCGATTTGGCCGAGTGCCTCGTTAAAATGGGCGCGAAAATCAGCGGCATCGGTACAGCAACCATGACCATCGAAGGCGTAAAAGAGCTGCACGGCTGCGAACACAGCGTCGTTCCCGACCGTATCGAAGCCGGTACCTTCCTCTGCGCCGTCGCCATGACCGGCGGCAAAGTCGTCCTGCGCAATGCCGCCCCCAAAACCATGGAAGTTGTGTTAAACAAACTGACCGAAGCCGGCGCCATCATCGAAGCAGGCGACAACTGGATTTCCATCGACATGCAACAACGCCCCAAAGCCGTGGACATCCGCACCGTCGTCCACCCAGGCTTCCCAACCGACATGCAGGCGCAGTTTATGGCCATGAACGCCATTGCCGAAGGCAGCAGCCGCGTGGTGGAAACCATTTTTGAAAACCGCTTCATGCACGTTCCCGAACTCAACCGCATGGGCGCAGACATCACCACCGAAGGCAACACCGCCTACATCAAAGGCGTGGAAAAACTCTCCGGCGCCGTCGTGATGGCAACCGACCTGCGCGCCTCCGCCAGCCTCGTCATGGCCGGTTTGGTCGCAGATGGCGAAACCATCGTCGAACGTATCTACCACCTCGACCGCGGCTATGAATACATCGAGAAAAAACTCGGCGGCGTAGGCGCAAAAATCGAACGCGTACGCGGTTGATTCCATACGCAGCCGATAAATAAAAGGCCGTCTGAAAACAAAATCTAGCAAACACGCTATGCTTGTTTTCAGACGGCCTATCTACTTGTGAAATAAAAAGCAGGTAACTAAGATAAGAAATAGGATTTTTCGATTAGTAAACACTCAGAAAACCCACCTTCCAATCTTTTCAAAATTAATCTGGTTTATATAAACAGCATCATTAAAGCAGTAGAAAAGCCGATAATTATCCACTACTAATCCTCCATATAATCAATATACATTATGAACGATTCATCACTCACGACAAAGAAATGGCTAACCCGTTATGGCCATAAACTATGTTTCTTTATTGCTATTTTCATTTGGATTTGTTCCTTATTTCAAAATGTATTTACTTTTGGAAAAGAAGGACAATATGAGGGATTCTTTGTTCTAATTATTGGAACAATATTTGGACCTGGTTTAGGACACATTGGATATTTTGCTGTTTATGCAAATTATATTTGGTTCATTTTAATATTCATATCTCTTATCCGACCGCAAGCAAAAAAATTTATCTTTACTTTGCATGGATTATTATGGGTTGTGGCGCTACTTACATTTACCTTAAACGAAGTAATTGTGAATGAAGCAGGAGGACATGCAAAACCAACTTACGGATTAGGATTGTATTTATGGTTTACAGCGTTTTTATTGACAACCATCGCAGAATTTCTAAAACAGCGTATTTATCAAAATTTGAAAGAAAATACAAAAAGAATAAAGTAACAACAAATACTCCTGTATACTTTGAATTACTCCTGTATACTTTGAATCAAGATTCAAAATCTCATTGTAGAAGGAAGCCTTATGAAACCTTTTATCTTGCTATTCGGTCTCTGTGCCGCTTTATCATTAACCGCCTGCAACAAGGAGAAAAACGTGTACGAAGAATATGGCTTTAAAGAATCGGATTTCCCCACCTATAAACTGCCGAAAGGAGATGCTCCTCCAAAGGATGTCAAAATTAACCCAAACCGTAAAGAACATTATCAAGCTGTGGTTAAAATTAAAGATGCGCCTCTAGCTTTCCAAATTGTGACGGGAGATGAACTTTACCAATCGGAAAACTGCAAATATGTAACCAATCGTTGGGTAGGTGCGACAACGTGGCCTCAATACCGAAAAAAACTGGAGTTGACTAAAATTGATAATAATACATATGCTACAGACTTTTATTCGGATACTCCTTTAGATGAAGATTACTATGGGGAAGGCGTATGTAAATGGCAGTTTTTAAGTGCTGCCATAGTAATGGAACCAACAGGAAAAGATAAGCGAGAAACAGCTTTGATTGTCCGTATTGATTCGGAAGATTTAAAAAAACTGACTGAGGAAAATCCTGAATTAAAAGTAACCAATCATTATGAAAAAAACCTTTATCCCATAGCAACCGAATTTCAAGGTAATGGTTCAATTGATAGCGGATATTCTGATAGAGGTATTGAAAGTTGGCATAAAGATGTGGCGGATTATAAACCGGATTCTCTTTTTACAGTTGAATTAACATTAAGAAAGGTTGAAAAATGAGAGCATTGAATAGTCAGGATTTTGCCCTGCTGTCTGATCACATTTATGGGAAGAAAGATGAAAACGGCGAAAAAAAACTGGTTTTTGATAACGAAAAAAATAAAGAAATAACTTTAAACGGTATTAAATATGCTGTTGAAAGAATCAGCGACAATCCCAAAAATGGTTATTTTGGTGCCATTTACCGTCGCTTAGACACCAACGAGTTAGTAGTCGTCCACAGAGGTACAGAGTTTGAAACACGCCAAGACCGAGAAGCCGATATGCGTATGGTTAAAAGCCATACCAATCCTCAGTACAACGATGCTAGAGCGTTAACTGAAGTAGCAAATGCAATGGCAAAACATAACGGAGCAACAATCTACCAAACCGGTCATTCACTAGGAGGAGCACTTGCCCAGTTATGCGGTAATCGTTATGGTCAACGCACCGAAACTTTCAATGCCTTTGGTGCAGCAGGCTTGAAAGAAGCTCTCCCAATCAATCCTTTGGCAGACAGATTAATCATCAATCACCGCATGGGTGGAGACTATGTCTCGTCTGCAAGCAATCATTTAGGCAGGAGTATTTTGTATACTACAAAAAACGAAGTAGATAATCTGCGTAAAGGCGGCTTTAACACACAAGATCCGTCAGATGACAAATTTTTGGCCAATGCAGGTTTCAGAATGCCTTCAAGTTGGGGTAATTGGGGTAGTGCATCAGATTTATATACTTCTCATGCTGTTAGCAATTTTACGCACGAACATGGTTTGTCTGTTTTATCCCCAAAATCCCCTGCTCATAAACTAGCTGAAAATAATATGGCAATGATTGGGCGGTTTAACAATTATGTAAAAGAAGAAATTCGCAAATCCCCTGATAAATTTGAAAAATATATCAATCTTGCAGACCGTTTTATTGCAGAAAACCAACCGCAGTATTCAAATCCATATGAACAACAGGATCGTCCTCAATACGCCTTTTTAGATCTGCAAATAAATGCTAGCAAACTACAAAACTTTTCCCCTGAAAATCAAAAGTTCTTCAATACTGCAATGGTGCACCTAACGACGTATCATAAGACAAACAATCTGCCTATTGATGAGAAAAAGCTGCAAAATTCCGCGATGGCACTTACCGCCTTGGCTCAGTCAAAAAATATCACTGATCTTACTTTATTTAGTGTAAAAAACGACCAGTATCTAATCGGGAACCGAAATCCTACATTAAATCTTGCCTCTATGGATATAGGACTATCTGCATCTATTCCCGTGGAAAAGAGCTTTAATCAAATTCAGCAAACGGCTGAATATGAAGAGCAACAGAAACAATTAGCGCAATCTCAATCGCGTGGAATGAGCATTGGGTAACAATCTTTCTGCCAAGTCTCAAAAGGCCGTCTGAAACACCGGCAATCGGGTTTCAGACGGCCTTTGCGTATTGTTTTGCGGTATAATTCCCGATATCTTTATCCATTGTTTTTAAAAGCACAAACCATGACACGCAAAATCCTTGTCACTTCCGCGCTGCCGTATGCCAACGGCAGCATCCACCTCGGCCACATGGTCGAACACATCCAAACCGACGTTTGGGTGCGCTTTCAAAAACTGCGCGGCCACGAGTGCCACTACTGCTGCGCCGACGACACCCACGGCACGCCCGTGATGCTTGCCGCGCAAAAACAAGGCATCGCGCCCGAAGACATGATTGCCAAAGTGCGCGAAGAGCACCTCGCCGACTTCACCGGCTTCGGCATCGGCTACGATAATTATTACAGCACCCATTCCCCTGAAAACAAACAGTTTTCCCAAGACATCTACCGCGCGCTGAAAGCCAACGGCAAAATCGAAAGCCGCGTTATCGAGCAGCTTTTCGACCCCGAAAAACAAATGTTCCTGCCCGACCGCTTCGTCAAAGGCGAATGCCCCAAATGCCACGCCCAAGACCAATACGGCGACAACTGCGAAGTCTGCGGCACGACCTATTCCCCGACCGAACTGATTAACCCGTATTCCGCTGTATCCGGTGCCAAACCCGAATTGCGCGAATCCAAACACTTCTTCTTCAAACTGGGCGAATGCGCCGACTTCCTCAAAGCATGGACTTCCGGCAACAACCCGCACGACGGCAAGCCCCATCTGCAAGCCGAAGCCCTCAACAAAATGAAAGAATGGCTGGGCGAAGGCGAAGAAACCACTCTGTCCGACTGGGACATTTCCCGCGATGCGCCGTATTTCGGTTTCGAAATCCCCGACGCGCCGGGCAAATATTTCTACGTCTGGCTGGACGCGCCCGTCGGCTACATGGCGTCGTTTAAAAACCTGTGCGACCGTATCGGCGTCGATTTTGACGAATACTTCAAAGCCGACAGCCAAACCGAGATGTATCACTTCATCGGCAAAGACATCCTCTATTTCCACGCCCTGTTCTGGCCTGCCATGCTGCATTTCTCCGGCCACCGCGCCCCGACCGGCGTGTACGCACACGGCTTTTTGACCGTCGACGGGCAAAAAATGTCCAAATCGCGCGGCACGTTCATCACCGCCAAATCCTATCTGGAACAAGGTCTGAACCCCGAGTGGATGCGCTACTACATCGCCGCCAAACTCAACAGCAAAATCGAAGACATCGATTTGAACCTGCAAGACTTTATCTCACGCGTAAACAGCGACCTCGTCGGCAAATACGTCAACATCGCCGCTCGCGCATCAGGTTTCATCGCCAAACGCTTTGAAGGCCGTCTGAAAGACGTTTCAGGCAGCGCATTGCTGGCAAAACTCGCCGCCGAAAGCGACACCATCGCCGAGCAATACGAAAACCGCGAATACGCCCGCGCCCTGCGCGACATCATGGCATTGGCGGATGTCGTGAACGAATATGTTGATGCCAACAAGCCGTGGGAGCTCGCCAAACAGGAAGGCCAAGACGCACGCCTGCACGAAGTATGCAGCGAACTCATCAACGCCTTCACCATGCTGACCGCCTACCTCGCCCCCGTGTTGCCGCAAACCGCCGCCAACGCCGCGCGTTTCCTCAATCTGGACGCAATTACCTGGGCAAACACGCGCGAAACCCTAGGCGAACACGCCATCAACAAATACGAACATTTAATGCAACGAGTGGAGCAAAAACAAGTGGACGATTTAATCGAAGCCAACAAACAAAGCATTCAGACGACCCCCGCGCCTGCCGCCGAAGAGGGAAAATACGAAAAAGTCGCCGAACAGGCGAGCTTCGACGACTTCATGAAAATCGACATGCGCGTCGCCAAAGTATTGAACTGCGAAGCCGTCGAAGGCAGCACCAAACTCTTAAAATTCGACCTCGATTTCGGTTTTGAAAAACGCATCATCTTCTCCGGCATCGCCGCGTCTTATCCCAACCCCGCCGAATTGAACGGCCGCATGGTCATCGCCGTCGCCAACTTCGCCCCGCGCAAAATGGCAAAATTCGGCGTATCTGAAGGCATGATCCTCTCTGCCGCCACGGCAGAGGGCAAACTGAAGCTCCTCAATGTCGACGCAGGCGCACAGCCCGGGGATAAAGTGGGCTAAGTATCAAATCTTAAGGAGAAACCATGTTAAACCTTTCCGCACCGGTACTTAAAGAAATTGAGTTGCTTCATGATGCAGGCTTATCGGTTGGCGCTATTGTTGCAGTGTTGCGTCTGAAATTTCCGGTAGAGCTCCATGATCGGGAGGACAAAAAAATTGAAGAAGCCGTTCTTCTCATGATCAATCCGCCACGAAAAGCACCTTCTCTTTCCCGCTAAGGCAGCGATACCGGTTGAAAGGTAAATTTGGTTATACTTCAACAAAATGCCGTCTGAAAATTTCAGACGGCATTTTTATTTATCCAAACGCTTATTTCCGTTAAAACTTTATCTCAACAATTCATCGGTAATGCGTTGCAGAAACTCAATACGCTCAGGTTTGGCTTCGCCTGATTCGGCAGCGGCTTTGACGGCGCAGCCGGGTTCGGCGCGGTGGGTGCAGTTGTGGAAACGGCACTGGCCGATAAGGTGGCGCAGGTCGGGGAAGTATTGCAATAAATCGGCGGCTTGGAGATGGTGCAGGCCGAATTCTTGCAGGCCAGGAGAATCGATGAGTCGGGTTTCTGCGTTTAAATCGTACAGTTGGGCGTGGGTGGTAGTGTGTTTGCCGGAGTCGAGCGCGGTGGAAATGTCGCCGGTTCGAGCGGCTTGGTTGCCGAGTAGGGCGTTGGTCAGGGTGGACTTGCCCATGCCGCTTTGTCCGAGCAGGATGTTGGTTTGCCCTTCTAAAATGGGACGCAGGGTGTCGGCGTTTTCCAATGCGTTGGTTTCGACCACGGAGTAGCCGAGGGTTTCGTAGAATTTGAGTTTCTCGCGCCATTGGGCGGTTTCGGGGAGGTCGGCTTTGTTGAGGACAATGACGGCATCGATGCCGGCCGCTTCGGCTGCGAGGAGGGCGCGTTGCAACAGGGCTTCGCTGGGTGAGGGGCTGGCGGCGGTTACGATGAGCAGTTGGGTAACGTTGGCGGCAATCAGTTTGGTTTTCCATGCGTCTTGGCGGTAGAGCAGGCTTTCGCGCGGGAGGTAGTCTTCAATCACGACTTGTTCGCCGTTGATGGGGCTGATGCGGACTTGGTCGCCGCAGGCAAAATCGACGCGTTTTTTGCGGGTGGTGGCGTCATATGTTTGGCCGTCGGGGGTGCGGACGATATAACGGCGGCCATAGCTGGTAATGATTTGGGCGGTATCGGTCATGATGGGGTTTATTGTTTGGAATGGTGTGATTGTACCGAAAGTCGGCTATGGCCGTCTGAAAACTTGTTTGCACCTTTTAACTTTCTTTGGCTTGGTTTTTTGGTGTTTCTGCCCTATATTTGCAATGTATTTGTTTTCAGGAGATTTTTTTATGGATTTCAGTCAGTTGCTCAATCAAGTTTTGGGTGCGGCTCAAAAAAGCAGCAAAGCGGTGGCGGACAGTCCGCTCAATTCTTTCGGCGGCGGCGCGCTGACGGGTGCTTTGGCATCGATGCTGTTGAAAAAGAAAAACACGAAGAAGCTGGTCAAGGCCGGCTCGGTCGCTGCTTTGGGTTTTCTGGCTTATAAAGGCTATCAAAACTGGAAACAAAACCGCCAGCAGGAAGAATTGCCGCAAAGTGCGTTCCAACCTGCCGGTCTGATTGGTGAAAACCACAGCCGTGTGATTTTGCAAACGATGATTGCGGCGGCGGCTTCAGACGGCCTGATTGACGATGCGGAACGCGCGGCGATTGAGCGTGAAAGCGGCAGCGATGCGGAAATGGCGGCATGGCTGCAGGCTGAATATGCGCAACCGGCCTCTATCGAGCAAATTGCGGCTGCGGTCGGCAGCGACGAGGCTTTAGCAGCCGAAACTTATCTGGTGGCCAGATTGGTCTGCGCGGACTTGTCGCGCAAGGAAATCGTGTTCCTGAGCCGTTTGTCCCAAGCTTTGAATTTGGACGACCAGCTGGTCGAAAGTTTGGAAAAACAGCTCGAGTTGGCTTGAGCTTGATTTAAAAGGCCGTCTGAAACCCGATTTCAGACGGCCTTTCGACTTAATTTCAGAGTAGAATAACCCTTTCGACATATTAAAGGCTGTCTGAACATGAATAAACTTTTTTCCACATTCAAAACGCTTTTAGCCGCTTCGTCCGTCTTGGTATTGGCTGCCTGTCCGAGCGGCAACGCGCCACAATCCAAACCTTCTACGCAAGGTCAAAATACGGTTTCACATACTGCACCCAAACCGAAAGCTACGGTTGCGCTGGCTTTGGGCGGTGGCGCATCCAAAGGCTTTGCCCATATCGGGATTATTAAGGTTTTGAAAGAAAACAATATTCCGATCAAAATCGTTACCGGTACATCCGCTGGCTCGATTGTCGGCAGTATGTACGCTTCGGGAATGTCGCCCGACCGCCTCGAATTGGAAGCGGAAATTTTGGGTAAAACCGATTTGGTGGATTTGACCTTGTCCACCAGCGGCTTCATCAAAGGCGAAAAACTGCAAAACTACATCAACCACAAAGTCGGCAGCCGTCCGATACAGCAGTTCCCCATCAAATTTGCCGCCGTTGCGACCGATTTTGAAAGCGGCAAACCGGTGGTGTTCAACGTCGGCAATGCCGGACAGGCCGTCCGCGCTTCCGCTTCGATTCCGAACGTATTCCAGCCTGTTGTCATCGGCAGCCGCAAATATGTAGATGGCGGCCTGTCGCAACCCGTACCGGTCAGCGCGGCGAAAAAACTGGGCGCAAACTTCATCATTGCCGTCGATATTTCCGCCCGTCCGGCCAAAAACGTCAGCCAAGGTATGTTCTCCTATCTTGACCAAACCTTCAACGTAATGAGTCAAACTGCGTTGCACCAAGAATTGGGCCAAGCCAATGTGGTCATCAAACCGCAGGTTTTGGAGCTGGGTTCGGTTGGCGGTTTCGACCAAAAACAACGCGCCATCCAACTGGGCGAACAGGCCGCACGCGCTGCCCTGCCTGAAATCAAACGCAAACTGGCGGCATATCAGTATTAATCATCCGCCGTTTGAACAGGCCGTCTGAAAGTATGTTTTTCAGACGGCCTTTCTTGTGCAAATCTGCTAAAATCACGCGTTTCCTACAAATCATAAAATCCTAAAAAAATGAATATCTTTTACGAAGAGTCCGGCCAATTCAAAGTTGCCTCCATCGTCCAAAAAAACGACGCTACCTACCAAGTCGATACCCAACACGGCAAGCGCACCAAAGTGAAGGCAAACAATGTCTTTGCCGAGTTTGACGGCGATATGGCGGCATTTTTGGAGAACGCGCAGGCACAGGCGGCGGACATCGACACCGATTTATTGTGGGAAGTATGCGGCGAAGAAGAATTTTCAGCCGAGGCCATCGCCGAAGAATATTACGGCCATGCGCCGACCAAAACCGAGCTGGCGGCGACTTTGATTGCACTTTACGCCGCGCCGATGTATTTCTATAAAAAAGCCAAAGGCGTGTTCAAAGCCGCGCCCGAAGAAACTTTGAAACAGGCGCTTGCCGCCATCGAACGCAAAAAACAGCAAGACGCGCAAATCGACGCTTGGGCGGAAGCCTTGAAACGCGGCGAGATGCCGTCTGAAATCGCGGCGGATTTGAAAACCATCTTACACGCGCCCGACAAGCAGTCGCTGACCTACAAAGCCTTTACCAAAGCCGCCGACGAGCTGAAAATCTCCGCCTACGAACTGGCGAAAAAAACGGGCGGCATTACGTCCATTCCCCAATACCTACAAGACGGGTTTGAAATCAAATACTTCCCCAAAGGAACAGGCTTCCCCGACCTTCCGCTTCCTGAAATGCCCGACTTACCCAAGGCTGATGTTACCGCCTTTTCCATTGACGACGAATCGACCACCGAAGTGGACGATGCTTTAAGCCTGACCGATTTGGGCAATGGCATGAAACGCGTCGGTATCCACATCGCCGCGCCGTCGCTTGCCATTAAACAAGGCGACAAAATGGAAAAAAACATCATGGAACGCTTGAGCACGGTTTATTTCCCCGGCGGCAAAATCACCATGTTGCCCGAAAACTGGATTGCCGCGTTCAGCCTTGATGCAGGTGCATACCGCCCTTCCATCAGCATTTATTTCGATGTGGACAGCGAGTTCAACGTCGGCGCGCCGACCTGCAAAATCGAAGCGGTCAACATCGCCGAAAACCTGCGCATTCAAACCATCGAGCCGCATTTCAACGCCGAAAACGGCTTGGACGAAGCAGGCGAAATGATGTTCGCCCACCATCAAGACCTGATTTGGTTCTATCAATTCGCCGTCGCCCTGCAAAAAGCACGCGGCAAATACGAACCCGACCGCGCGCCGCAATACGATTACAGCATTGAATTAGATGAGGAAGGCAACGTATCCGTCGTCCGCCGCGAACGCGGTTCGCCCATCGATACGCTGGTCAGCGAAATGATGATTCTTGCCAACAGCACTTGGGCGCAAATGCTGGACGAAAACGAGCTGCCCGGCCTTTTCCGTGTGCAACCGGCAGGCAAAGTGCGCATGAGCACCAAATCCGAGCCGCACATCGGCATGGGCGTGCAGCATTACGGCTGGTTTACCTCGCCGCTGCGCCGCGCAGCCGACTACATCAACCAAAAGCAGCTGATCAGCCTGATCGACGACTCTGCCGAGCTGCTGTATCAAAACAGCGATGCCGAGCTTTTCGCCGCGCTGCGCGACTTTGATGCCGCCTATACAGCCTACGCCGACTTCCAACGCCAAATGGAAGCCTACTGGAGCCTCGTCTATCTGCAACAGCAAGGCATCAGCGAGCTGACGGCCACCATCCTCAAAGAAGACCTCGTCCGCATTGAAGGCTTGCCGCTGGTAACGCGCGCGACCGGTATTCCGTTTGACGCGCTGCCTAAATCGCAGGCATTGTTCAAAATCACTGAATTGGATGCCGAGAAGCAGTTTATCGCGCTCAACTATCAAAAAGCCGTTTTACCGGGCTGATAACGTTATTTCGTTTGAAAAAAGGCCGTCTGAACAAAGAAACAGAAATCTTTGATTTCGTTTTCACCCCTGTTCAGACGGCCTTCATCATCTAAAAATGCTACAATTCCCCTTTTCTGCCCATCATTTCAAACCATGAAAAAAAACGCCCCCCAATCCTTTGAAGAAGCCTTATCCCGCCTCGAAACCCTGACTCAGGCCATGCAAAGCAGCGAAATGCCGCTGGAAGACGCTTTGGCCGCCTATCAGGAAGGCAACGAATTGGTCAGATACTGCCAAACCAAATTAGCGGAAGTCGAGCAGAAACTGCAAGTATTGGATGCCGGCGAACTGAAGGAGTTGAACCTTGAACCCGGCGAATGAACTCAAAACATGGCAGCAAAAAGCCCAAGCGCAAACCGAATTGCTGCTGGCGCATTTTTTGCCGTCTGAAAGCCAAGTGCCGCACACGCTGCATGAAGCCATGCGTTACGTTACCCTCGGCGGAGGCAAACGGCTGCGCCCGCTCTTGGTGCTTGCCGCGTCCGAATTGGGCGAAGCAAACCAAAATGCCGTCGAGCAGGCCATGGCGGCCATCGAAATGGTACACGTCTATTCGCTGGTTCACGACGATATGCCGGCGATGGACAACGACAGCCTGCGCCGCGGCAAACCGACCTGCCATGTGCAATACGATGAAGCAACCGCCCTTTTGGTCGGCGATGCGCTGCAAACCCAAGCCTTTGATGTATTGAGCCGTCCGACAGGTCTGTCTGCCGAGCGCCAGCTTGCCATGTTGTCCACGCTGGCCCAAGCATCCGGCAGCCTCGGCATGGCGGGCGGACAAGCCATCGACCTTGCCAACGTCGGCAAAGCCATGAATCAGGCCGAATTGGAACAGATGCACAGCCTCAAGACCGGCGCACTCATCCGCGCGGCCGTAGCCTTAGGCGCACTGTCCTGCCCGGACTTAACACCGGCGCAAATCCAAACCTTAGACCACTACGCCGCCAAATTGGGCCTGGCTTTCCAAGTGATCGACGATGTATTGGACTGTGAAGCCGATACCGCCACCTTGGGCAAAACCGCCGGCAAAGACTCGGACAACGACAAACCGACCTACGTCAAACTGATGGGCCTGCAGGCCGCGCGTACTTACGCAGAAACGCTGATTGCAGAAGCCGTTGCCCTGATCGAGCCATTCGGCGACAAAGCCCTGCGCCTGCGCCAACTGGCCGAGTTTGTTACCGCACGGAAAAACTAAACCTGCAAATAAATAAAGGCCGTCTGAAACCTGATTTTGGGTTTCAGACAGCCTTTTTAACAGCCTGAGACCTTTGCAAAAAAATCTTTCCTCCAACAGCCGAAATCCCAAACACAGGTTTTCGGCTGTTTTTGTTTCAAA
>NZ_JBQCVG010000010.1:0-78580 GCF_051958615.1 Neisseria sp. P0009.S008 | reverse complement strand
GTAATGTATATTTGCTCATAAAAAAACTGCACCTTGTGAGTTGGAGGGGGGATGTCCAACTTTTGGGGTGCAGTTCAGGTTTCAGACGGCCTTTTGTTAAAAAATAAAAGAAACACAAATCAAAAGGGCAGATTCAAATCTGCCCTTTGCTGTTTTCCATCTAATCTTTATAGGATTACGCCGAACGAGCCAGCTCTTCCGCCGCTTTTTGCACTATATCCGGCGTCAACTTGTTCAAACAATCCGTATGCCCTAACGGACATTCGCGTTTGAAACAAGGTGAACAATCCAAATTCAAGCTGACGATTTTTGCCTTTTGGCTTAGAGGCGGCGTATGGTCAGGGCTGGATGAGCCGTAAACTGCAACCAATTTCCGATCAAGCGCGGCCGCAAGGTGCATCAGACCGCTGTCGTTGCACACGACCGTATCGGCGCAAGACAACAGATCAATCGCCTCCGGAAGATTGGTTTTGCCGCAAAGATTGGTACACAGGCCGTCTGAAAGCCGGTTGATTTCATCTGCAATATCGAAATCTTTTTGCGAACCAAACAGCCAAACCTGCCAACCCTCGGTCAAATATCGGCGGCCGAGTTCGGCAAAATGACGAGCAGGCCAACGCTTGGCCGGACCATATTCCGCACCGGGACAAAATGCCAAAATCGGTTTATCCGCCGTCAAACCATGTTTTGCCAAAGCGGCTTGACGGCTTTCGGGATCAATCGTGAAACAGGGATTATCAGAATGCCCGTTAAAATCCGCTTGGGTCGGATGCGCCAGCGCAGTATAGCGGTCGACCATCAGAGGCAATGCGGCCTTATCCAACTTGCGGATATCGTTCAGCAAAAAATAGCGCGACTCGCCGACGTAGCCCGTACGCTGCTTAATACCCGTAGCCAAGGCAATGATGGCGGATTTGAGCGAACCAGGCAAAACAATCACTTGATCATAGCCTTCTTTTCCCAATTCACGCCCGATACGCCAGCGTTTTTTCAATTCCAACGCACCATGTCCAAACGGATTTTCTATTACACGGTTGATTTCAGGCATACGCTCAAATACGGCCATCGACCATTTAGGTGCAAACGCATCAATGATGCAGCCGGGATGCAGCTCATGCAAACGGCGATAAAGCGGTTGGGTCATGACGCAGTCGCCAATCCAGCTTGGGGTAATAATCAGGATTTTTTTGGACATAATGGAATGTGTTTTTAATTTTAGCTTATTGTAATACGATTTTTAAAAGGCCGTCTGAAACTCGGTTTAATCTCTCAGATCAAAACGTACTACTTGATACACGTCATTTCAACAGATGAACCCTGGTTTGAGCGCATGAAGCGTTTGTCTTCCCAATTTATCCGGCAAGTTCTGAAAATACCCCACCTGAAACGCCAGACCAACCGGCGGCAAGCAATATTTGCTTCATTTTTAAAACCTTATAAAAACAGAAAGGCCGTCTGAAGTATTTTCAGACGACCTTTTTATACTGGTTTAACGATGGTAGTTAGGCGCTTCTTTAGTGATTTGTACGTCGTGAACGTGAGATTCGCTCATACCGGCAGAAGTGATTTCCACAAATTCTGCTTTCTCGTGCATTTCAGCAATATTGGCGCAACCCAAGTAACCCATGCTGGAGCGCAGACCGCCGGTCAGCTGGTGGATGATGTTCACAATCGGGCCTTTATAAGGAACGCGGCCTTCGATGCCTTCAGGAACATATTTGTCTGTGCTGTCGGTTTTGTCTTGGAAGTAGCGGTCAGCAGAACCTTGGCTCATCGCACCCAACGAACCCATGCCGCGGTAAGACTTGTAAGAGCGGCCTTGGTAGAGTTCGATTTCGCCCGGAGCTTCTTCCGTACCGGCAAACATACCGCCGAGCATGACGCTGTATGCACCCGCTGCCAGAGCTTTGGCAATATCGCCGGAGAAGCGGATACCGCCGTCGGCAATCAGGGGAACGCCTGTACCTTTAAGGGCTTCGGAAACATTGTGAATCGCAGTCAGTTGAGGCACGCCCACGCCGGCTACGATACGGGTCGTACAAATCGAGCCCGGGCCGATACCGACTTTAACGGCATCCGCACCTGCTGCCACCAAATCCAAAGCGGCTTTGGCAGTCGCGATGTTGCCGCCGATGACTTGGATGTGGGGATAGGTTTCTTTGACCCAGCGCACGCGATCGATCACGCCTTGGCTATGGCCGTGGGCAGTATCGACCACAATCACGTCCACACCGGCTTCCACCAATGCTTTGACACGCTCTTCGGTATCGCCGCCGGTACCTACCGCGGCACCGACGCGCAGGCGGCCTTCGGCATCTTTGTTGGCATTAGGGAATTCGGTTGTTTTCAGAATATCTTTAACTGTAATCAGACCTTTGAGTTCATCTTGGTCGTTCAATACCAAAACGCGCTCAACTTTGTGCGCATGCATGATTTCACGGGCTTCATCGATGCTGGTACCTTCAGGAACGGTCACCAAACGGTCACGGGGGGTCATGATGGCAGAGACCGGCAGATCAACACGGTTTTCAAAACGCAGGTCGCGGTTGGTCACGATACCGACCACTTTGCCGTTTTCAACAACAGGCAGACCGGACATTTTGCGTTTGCGTTGTGCGCGCATTTCCAAGACTTCGCGGATCAATGCGGTCGGCGCAACGGTAACGGGATCTTTCACCACGCCGCTCTCATGGCGCTTCACTTTGGAAACGGCACGCGCTTGCAACTCCGGCGTCATGTTTTTATGGATAATGCCGATGCCGCCTTCTTGAGCCATAGAAATGGCCAGACGCGCTTCGGTAACGGTATCCATTGCAGCAGAAAGTAGAGGGAGGTTGAGCGTGATATCGCGGGTGAGTTTGGTTTGAAGTTTGACATCTCGAGGCAGCACGTTTGAGTGTGCTGGAACCAACAAAACGTCGTCGAAAGTATAGGCTTTTTCTACAATACGCATGATGCTCGGTCTTTCAGTTTGTGCAAGATGCACGGCATTATATCACACCGGCTTGATGCTAACATTGGCAATACATGTTTTAACGTTATTTTTTTACATCATTTGATCTGAGGTACAAAAATATGCCAACGCATTGCAGTTTCAAGTAAAATAGGTTGGATGAGAACATCATTTACATAAGGGAAACCCATGAAATCTTCCGTACTCAAAACCTGTCTGACAGCAGCCCTTCTCTCTTCCGCCGCCCTGACCGGCGCGGCCGAGGTTTACACTTGGAAAGGCGCATCGGGCAACAGCTATTCCGATACGCCAAACCGCCTGCAACCGAAGCGTTCCGGCGTGGTCAACATCCGCACGCACAACGTCAAACCTGCCGTTACACCTGCTGTTGCGGCATCTGAGCCGGTTGCCGAGCAGCCTAATGAGCAAGTTGCGGAACAAAATAAACAAATTGAAGAGCGCAATAAAAAAATCGAAGAACAAAACCGCCAAAACAAGCTGGAAAACTGCAAAATCGCCAAAATCAACCGCCAAGTCGCCGAAAGCGCTCGCTTGGCCAATCGCGACAGTTTGATTAAGCAATATCAAAACGACGTCAATAAATACTGCAATTAAGCTCTCGAATCACAATATCAAAAAGGCCGTCTGAAATTTAATTTCAGACGGCCTTTATTTTTCAGTCCATCAATAATACACCTGAACCAACAACAAGCCGATGGCCAAGCTGAATGCCATGCTCAACAAGCCCGGAATCATGAAGCTATGGTTGAAGATGAATTTGCCGATTTTGGTCGAGCCGGTTGTATCGAAGTCAATAGCGGCAATAATCGGACCATAGTTTGGTATAAAGAAATAGCCGTTTACCGCAACGAATGTGCCGATAATGATGGGCGCAGGAATACCCAGTTTGATGGCGATCGGAAACAGCGTTGCCACTGTCGCGCCTTGACTGTTGACCAATACCGACAAGACAAACAGGGCAAAGGCAAAGGTCCACGGTGCAGATTCAACCAAATGGCTGACGGTCGATTCCACTTCTGTTAAGTGGCCGCTCATCAAGGTATCGCCCAACCAAGCCACGCCAAACACCGCAATCACGGCACGCATACCGGCATGGAATACCGAACCTCGGGTAATCGCATCGCCATTGGGTTTACACGCCAAAATAATCAGCGCAGAAGCAGACAACATCACGATTTCAATCGTATGCGCCATGCCCATAGGCTTGATCGCGCCATCGTGTTCAAAAGCAGGACGCAGCTCAGGCAGCGCACCCATCACGACCACCAGCAATGCCGCAGTCAAGAAAATACCGACCGACAATTTGGCTTTCGGCGAAATGGCAACATCGGTTTGTTGTTCCTCCACATCGATGTATTCTTTCACATAGTTCGGGTCTTTCAGCAAAGCCTGATAATACGGATCGTCTTTCAATTCTTTGCCCAGTTTGTTTACGAACACGCAAGCCAAACCGATACCCAAAATCGTGGACGGGACGGTAACTTTCAACACATCCGCCATTGTAATGTGTTGCGGCTCAAGCATGGTGACGCAGGCAACAACCGCGGCGGCAATTGGGCTGGCAACAATCGCAAATTGGGAAGCGATAACCGCCATCGTCAGCGGACGGGAAGGACGGATGCCATTGCGACGGCTGACTTCGGCAATTACAGGCAAGACCGAGTAAGCCACATGGCCCGTACCTGCCAACACGGTGAAGGTGTAAGTTACCGCCGGCGCGATAAAGGTGATGTATTTCGGATTGCGGTGCAACACGCGCGTGGCAATCTTAATCATATAGTCCAAACCACCACTGGCCTGCATGGCCGCTGCGGCAGACACTACCGCCATAATCATCAGCATCACATCAATCGGCGGGCTGGTCGGTTGAAGATGGAAACCAAAAGACAATACGGCCAAGCCGATACCGCCGAGCACGCCCAAACCAATACCGCCAACCTGCGCACCAATCAGGATACACAGCAGCACAACGGCAAACTGGATAAAAAACATAGTTGACATCACAACTCCCAAAATCCGGCCTTAGCCGAAATAAAATTACAAACGGTTAGATTATAGAGTAAACCCTCTTCCCTAACCATACTTTACCTAATTATACATACCGATCTACATCAAATAAATAATATTCTCATTTAACCAATAGACTCATTAAAAGCACAAAAAAGGCCGTCTGAAGATTTTCAGACGGCCTCTATGGTTTAAAAAGATGATACGGCTATTTTCCGGCTACTTCTTCATCTTTTATAAAATCCGATACGCCATGAACACAGCGGATTTTGCGTTCCGACAAGGTTGCCTCCAACAAGGCATCGTTTTGCGGCAAGGAATCGCGTTCTGCCTCATTGTGCCAGAGGTGGTACGCAATACCGGCAAATTTCAGATTATGGCGTTTCATCCCGTTATGATAACAACGGGCAACAAATTCGCTGTCTTCCCTGCCCCAACCGACAAAGCTATTGTCGAACCCATTGACGGCAAGCGCATCGCTGCGGAAAAAGCCCATATTGCAGGTTTTGATGCCTTTATGTTTGCGGTTGCCTTTTCGGCCTGCCAATTTGGCCAAACAACTGCAACGCAAGGCGGAAAGCCGTTTTTCTATCCCCGAGCTAAACATGGACAAAGCAGGCAAATCACCTTCGTCCAAAATATCCTGCGTTTTATCCTCAGTCAAAATCACGCGGGAACCCTGTATCAGACGGCCTTTGCGGGCAATTTTCAAATGATCGGCGATAAAAGACGGATCCAAAACCATATCGCCGTCAATCAACACAATATAATCGCTTTTCGCCTGCGCCAACGCACGGTTGCGCGATTCGGCGGCACGAAAGCCTCTATCCGGCTGCCATGAATGCTTAACAGGAATGCTTGTCCTGCGGCGGATAAAATCAACCACTTCGGCGGTTTCCTGCCTTGAGCCGTCATCCGCAACAATAATCTCATCCGGCAGACGGGTTTGCGATAAAGCCGATTTCAACACCAGCTCCAAAGCATCGGGGCGGTTGTAAGTGGTGATGATGAGGGAGACGGTTATCGTGCGGTTGCGCTCGTAGAGTTTGACATATTTGTAATACGAACCTTGCGCATTGGACACTGAAATCGTCAGGCCGTCCGCCCCATAGGCAAAACCGCGTTTGAGCAGATAATTCTTCACAAACGATACGCCGCCATGCAGCAAAGCCTTAAACGGCGAACTGTCTTTCTTAAAGCGGTTTTCTTCCGCATACAGTGAGCTGTACTGCTGCATTTTCTGAATCAGCCCTTCGGCGTTTTCAAAAGAATAATGTTTCAGACGGCCATCAAGTTGTTTAACCTTGGCTTCCTGCGGCAACACCAAAGACTCATGCACCTGACGGTCGGAAAAACGGGTAAATCTGCGATGGTAAAGGCGCGGAATAATATCCGGATACCAGCCGCAGCCTTTAATCAGTCTGCCGTGGTAATGGTTCAAACGGGAAAGCGAAAAGATGTGTTCCTTCTCATTTTCCAAAACGGCCGCACGAATGGATTCGATTAAAGCTTCATCCGCCACTTCATCACTGTCTATGCTGAAAATCCAATCGTTTTGCGCCAGTCTGGCCGCCAGATTTTTCATCGGGCCAAACCCGATAAAGTCATGCTTGTAATAGCTGGCATTCGGAAAGCCCTTGGCAATTTCAAAAGTACGGTCGGTCGAGCCGTTGTCCAACAACAGGACTTCGTCAAAGTCTTTCAACGCACTCAAAACTTCTGAAAGATAACGTTCTGAATTTTTTACCAACATGGCGGCGGTTGCCGGAATTGTGTGCATCATAAAAAGGCCGTCTGAAAAAGGAAGCTGTATTTTAACCGATATACCGCTACAATATGTCCTCCTTTTTTCAGACGGCCTGACTCATGCAGCTTATTCTTGCCCCCATGCAGGGTAATATAGAATTTTATTAAAGTAATTTAAAAATCAGGTATTTGAATAAACTTTAGAAAAAGTGGTGCAAAAAAGGTGCAAATAAAATAAAGATATTTTCAAAACCTCTTGCAATACCGCGTATTGAGAAAAAGGCCGTCTGAGACTTAGACGGCCTTTGTTTTATTTGAGCGTGTCAGATAACGCCTTATGCCGCGCTTTGCAGTCATTGTATAACCCAATGACTTGCAACGACCACGGCAATACATCCGCGCCTGTCCCGCCCTCAAGTTTAGGCAGATTCGGGCATGGTTGCACAAGGTCGGCAGGAGGTTTAATTGCCGTCGGTAATGGCGGCATTGATGACTGACACGCCGTCAGAATCAACACAGACGTTACGATAGACAGGCTTCTCAACAATCTTTTGGACTTGGACATAACGCACCCTTTCTTTCTCTTCTCGCACGGCTTTGCCGGTCTGATATGTAGCGGACAATTCGTGGTCTTGCTTCGCTTTTTCAATCGCGGAATCTTTCAGGCGGCCTGAAATTTCCGCCGCCATTGATTCACGGCCGCGCTTGTATTGGGCGGCGTGGTCGTATTGCCACGCGCCCACAATCAGCGCAAAACAAACCGCGATCAGGATCAGTTTCCAGTTTTTAAGCAGGCTGTTCATAGGTTTTCAACATCGCTTGGTAGTTTTTGATTTCGCTTTCGGCAAGCTCAAACGCTTTCAGGTCTGCTTCTTCGCTCGCCTGTTTGCGCTTCTCTTCCCATTCGGCTATACGCGCTTTCAGAAACTCGACAGGATTCATCATCACGCCTCGCTTGCACCATGCGCGGCGGTTGCCGTAATAGATGGCAAAACATAACGTTCGGGCGCGGGGCTTGATGGCACCGCCTTGCCATCAACCAATTTTGACGGCCAATAGTAACCGTCAATATCATCAGGATTGAAAGGCACAATAGAAACGGCATTGCCCTGATTACCGCCCCATCCCATAATCTGCCCTTTGGCGTTTTTGCCGACAACAAAAAACACATGGCCGCCGCCTTGTCGGGATTTAACCGCAATGCAACCATAGGCAGGTTTTGACAGCTTCGTCAGCCCAGAACTTGCCCATGCTTTGGCACGGTACCAATCCTTAATGACCGCGCGGCCACTCTTGCCTAAGCAATAACCAACAAACAAGCCACACCACGGCGTTTCATCTTCAAAGTACCAAGACTTTGCCGCACCGGGGAACGTCCCCATCTCTTTCAGCCACTGCACGATTGTCGGGTTATGCGCTTTCGTGCCGACAACTTCTTTCAAGCCGATGTGTTTTCTTGCTTCTTTAATCCATTCCAACTCTTGCATTTTTCGTTCTCCAAATAAAAAAGGCCGTCTGAATTTCAGACAGCCTTGTTAGGTTTAAAAATTAAGATGTAGCGATACCATACTCAGTCATCAGCGCAGTGACTTTTTCTGAGACTTTGCTGACATCCCCCTGAACAAACTCGATGCCTGCACCAATAATGACATTACGTCCTAGATTTCCGGCATGATTCATACCGAAACGAATCTTATTGAACGCTTTATCAGCACCTGCTTTGACGGGGATGACCGCAACGTACCACTTGTTGTACGAGTACACCTGAGTAGCGGAAATTGGCTTACCATCGATGGTCGTACCCTCGAATGAGCGCAACTTGAATCCCGCCTCATCGTTTGTACTTACTAAGCCATCATTAATAATACTTCTATCGTTCAGGATGACTGCTGAGAACCCTGAACCCGCGGCGCCGCCCGAAAGCTGCTTGAATGGGAACACAATCGCGGAATCAGACGAACCATCAGAAGTCAGCCCCTCAGACTCAATGAATCGAATACCTTTACCCTCACCGGCAACCAAGGAACGCATGATTTTATGACCACCGTCCTCACCAAACGCACCAGCCCAGTCTAATGGCTCCCCGGCTCTTTCTGCATTATTCAAGGTTTTCAGCTTGGCAATATTATTGCTGCCAACAGCCTCCGCCGCCGTCGCTTCCAATCCATCAAATGTGAACTTGACGGAAGTTGTAGATTTGGCAGCAGGCGGTTGAGTTGCAGGCTGACCATCTCCCTCTGTTTTAGGAGATTCGGCAGGGTTAGCGGGCTTAGTATCTGTCGCCGTACCACTACTTTCGCCCTTACCAACATTCAGCTTGGCAACAGCCGCTGCAACGGCGGCATCAATAAGTGCCTGAACTTCAGTTTTCGTCAGTTTGACATTCGCCTCAGCAGTGCCTTTGGCAGTCGTAGTATTACGGAAAACATGGTCGGTAAATACCCCTGTTCGTTGATCCCATGTTTTATTGTTGTCGTGACAACAATCGGTATGCGTACCTGTTTGATAGAATCCCTGGCTTGCTATACCGCTACGATGAACATAGGTGACATCTGAGACATAAGGCTTCGCGGGGGTATCCCCTTTGGTATAAGGCGTAATATCCAAACGGTTGTCTCGAACGGTACAACCCGTCAGGTTGCCCGTCAAAAACTGGCGGGCATAGTTACCATCAGGGCTATTTCTGGCAGTATTATTTGTAAAATAGCTGCCATCGATTGTACCGTATCTGTTTTCTGCACCTATCATATAGGCATAGGTCGAATCATTGACGAAACCTTCAAATACCGCACCACTACCGCTTCCAGATGGATCGACGGCCTCGATTCTCAGGCTTTTCTCATCGGAATATTTCGTCCCACTGGCGGTAATACGAATACCCGTAATCACACCATTTGCGACCGTGCAGATTGCCGCCGCGCCGCGCGCTCCTTCGCCGCCGCCTGTAATCACAATCTTGGTATCCGCACTGTATCCGCTGCCGCCATTTTTGATAGAGATATCGCTTAAATAGCGGAGGCCGAACGCCTCACCAAAAGGCAGGGCAAAAGTACAGGAATTGTCCGAAATCGTGAATCGGTTGTGACCGAAATTACACGGCACGCCGCGCGGAGCATAAATGCGGTTATTTTGGACAGTGATATTGGCACGCAACCACCACAAATCCTTATCTTTTCTGGCTTTTACCCCTGTCGCACCGTTAATCAGGAAAATACCATTCATGCCGCTGATAAATTCATTGTCTTTAATGACAATATTGGATTCCTGATATTTAAAGCTGCTATTGTCTGCGCGACCGCCCTTAGTGGTGTCTTGCGCAAAGGTTTCCTCGATGACGACACCCGCACCGTAGTAAAGGCACGATCCACTATTGCCGATGATTTGGATATTATTGCCGGTATGGGCGTCAACAACTTTACGCGCTGCGAAACCGAAGTGATTGTTAATGAAGCGGATACCAATTTGCGGCAGGTATCGGCTCGTCCACAACCAATAGCCCGGGTCAACGGTAACTTGACTGTTGTCGCGGGAATGCTCTACCGAAGCATCCGGATGTCCGACACGACCTTGCAGACAGTTCATACCTTCGACAGTAACACCAACACCACGAACAACGCCAACACCGCCGATATAGTTGTCAGACATGAAACCGCCATAAACTTTGCAGTCATAGCAGACCATTTTTTCGCGGATAGCAGTATCAATGTCTCCACCGTCCACATCACGACAATCTCTGGTAGAGTACAGCCCAAACTGCACCGCATTACCCGTCATACCACGAACGTCAAAGTCCCAGATGACCAAGTGGTAAGCATCATAAATTAACCAGCCATTAGCCGACGAACCGCGCTGACCGCCACTCCATTTACCCCACTTCTCAGCCGTAGTGCCGTCTTCCTGCGGGAATTCATTTTTCGTACCGTCAGCGTTCCAATAGCCGCCAACGCCCAAATCAACTTTTTTTGACTGTTGACGTTCGTATTCTTTGATTTTTGCCCATGTCAAATCATCAGGTTTTTTGACATCTTGCACCTGAGCAGCATTGTTACGGTAACGGGCGAGGTCATGTAAAAGGCGAGTGGTATTAAAACCTAAGTCATACAGCCCCTTGTCCGCATATCCATAGCCGATATGCGGATTTTCGGGCGTCCAGCCATCAATCGGCGCAAACAACCCCTGACGCCCGCCGACATAGCCTTTTTCCATCCAACGACGGGTACGGATAACACCGCCATGCATGATAACGTTACCTTCGCCGCCATCCATCTCAAACACGTTGACGCCAAAGGATTCGGCAATAAACATGACGCCACGGAAGTCGAAGTAACAATTGGACTTATTGCGGATATAGATACACGGTTGCGCGCCATCAATAGTCAGAGTCATACCTCCGACCGTGACTTTTCGACCGTCTACACCAAAAACGTCAGGCTTATAACCCACGTTTTTATCGACGCTAAAAACCGACCCCTGACGAGCGGTAATATATGACCCATTGGGGATACGGTCGATGTATTCGGTAACGGCTCGGCTGATTACAGCAGCTTCGGCAGGAGTCTGTTTATTGGTTTTGAAGAAGCCAGACAAGACTTTTTCGCGCAATTCTTCAGTCAGCGCGTCTTCGAGGTAGTACACGCCGCGCTCGACCGCCAGCTTCATACCTGTTTCGTGCTTGGCTTGCAACGACGCCACTTTGGCAGCAGTCTCAACTTCGGATAGCGCGCTGTTTACGGCAGTGGTGATTTTGGCGGGAGCAGCCATTTCTTTAGCTTCCGCCGCCGTATCCTTCGCCGCCTTCGTATTCTTGGCAATCGCCGACAACGCTCTTTCTAAGTTATTCAATTCTTTAGCCATTTGTTTCACCTAAATCTTTCAAAATATCCGCCAACGCATCGTTGCTAACCCCACTATTGTCTGTTGCCGGTTGTGTCGGGGCAGGAGTGGGCGTTACCGCCGCACCGTTACCCGTGCCAGCCTGATTGCCGCCTTGGTTTGCCAAGCCAAGACGTATCAGTTCGGCAGATACCGTTGCCGATACGATTCTTTTGACTTCTTCGTCCGAAACACCGACCGACAACATGTCCAAAAACTGCTCGTAGGTCATTCCATCTGGAAGAGTGCCGTTTTTCAAACCCTCTTCGTAGATACTTTGGCGACCTTCAATCACGATGGGCAGGTTTTGCACCACCGCACCAACGACCGTACCGCCCGTCTGTTTAATCGTCATATCAAACCCCTAAATCAGCCGCCAGTTTCAGACGACCTTCAAAAATCACTTTCACCACGCCGCGAACGCTGACCTTGACCTCATAATCGGCAACAGACCATTGCAGCGGCTTGGTATCGGACGGCTTCAAATTCACAGACAACCCGTCATCCGTGACCGCCAAATCAAACCGCATCGGCAATCCATACAACGGGCGGATATTCAAAACTGCCGAATCAATACCGGACAGGCTCAAAAGCTTGCCCGACGCGTCCACAGGGCGAAATAAAAGCGGCTCCGAAGTGCCGCGTTTTAGCTCGAAATCAACCTTGGTAATACTCATGGGAACACCTAAAAAAAGCCGTCTGATTTTCAGACGGCGTTTTGTTTACTATGCCAAAATTTCCATTTCCGGCTTCGCCAAGTGCGTTGACCGAAATACAAGCAAATTCCGATATCCAAGAATTGCTTGCCCATCGTCGGCGACATCCCGACCGAACATGCCTTATAAAACGTCCAAATCGACCCGCCCAAAATAAACAAAAAAGCCCAGCCTTCAAAATCCCAAATGCTGCGCTTTCGCTCGTTTAATCGGCAAATCATCATATACGCGGCCAAGGCCGCAGGGACAACTGACAAAACCAACATCATTTCTTCTTCCTCCGCGTCAAACGGACGCTCAAAATCCAATCGACAATCTCGTCGGCGTGACGCTCAAACGACGGCCACAACACCCGCATTACCTTCAAAACCAACTGCCAGCACAAACCGACTACGACCGGCGCGGCGACATACGCCAATGGCGTTTTCTGTTCCGCCAATGACGGCATTCCCACCCCCGCCGTTCCAAGCACGATATGCGTCAACACTGGCGCGAGCGCACCGCCTAAAAGACCGCCGATAACGGTATAAGAAACCGCCATCCATCGGCTTTGAGGCGCACTGACCATCGTTACCGCAGCCGAAGCCATCGCCCCAAGGACGACAGCGTCAATCGGCATACCTAAAAAATGACCTGCCGCGACCGTACCCCCTAAAGTGTACATAGCGACAGGCGTGACCACTGGCTCGGACATTTCCCCACTCCCGTTATTTACTTTCAATAAGCTCTGCCCCTGCATAAGGGCTGTTTGTATTTTCCGCTGATGCGACAGACATCAGCGCCCAGTCAATAAAATCAACCCCGCGCGGGGGCGCGCCGTTCAACGTCAACTGCAACGAACTGACTGCACGTTTACCTTGCTCGAAACAAGCTTTGTCATACCAACTTCCGATTGTTACCGAATAAATTTTATAGGCGTAATCTAAAGACATAGATGTAACCGTATGAAATTCAACCGGCACTCCGGTTTGTTCGTCTGCCATGCTCTTTTGAATTCCAACCAACTGTTTTTCAGCCATAGGGATCTCCTAAAAAAATACCGCCTAAACCATTTAGACGGCAATACGTTAAAAATTAGGCGACTGGCACATCACCCAATTCTCAGGTGCAGGTTCGCGGATCATATCTCCATGATTGGCGGCCTGCGGTATTAAAATTTCCAATGAATAATCCGAATGACGGTATCCGCAACCACCCCAAAAAACAGCCTCGCCATATCGGCTGGTATTGTAGTTCAGCAGATTTCCCAACTGATTCATCAATGCAAAAGCGTCATTAAACTCTTTTTCCTGCCGTTGCGCCCATTCATTTCCCATTTGCTCATACCATGCGCCCGCCGCATTACTTCTTGCCAAAGATTCAGTTTGCAACTCTTTAGCCAAAGCATCTTCAGCTTTCTGAATATGCTCCTGATAATACTGAGTCTCAGAAACAGGATTTGCTTTACTGTAAAAAACAACATCGCCGGCGCGAACGACCTTTGAAATTTCGAGCATCTTATTATATTGACGATAAGAAGCCGCCAAATTTTCCGACATCCGCGCATTAAATGCCGACAACAGCCCAACCTTGAACGACTGCCATTTCGATAAATTAAAACGCGGATCACCATCCCATGCGTCTTTTAAATAATCGGAATATTTGTAATTCAAAATCGGCTGATACCGAGGGATATTATCCAAATTCCAACGAAATACCTCGTCAGGAGTAGGCGACGGGGTGCGGATTCCATGAGCCTGCCAAAGACTATGAACACCCGCACTCATACCCGGTTTAATTTTCTGACCAAGCAAAGCGTCCACAGACTCAAAGCCCATTATCCCAACAGGCTGACAGACACGGTTGAACAAATAACCACCAGTAACAACATATTTGTATCCGCCACCGGACTCGATCTTCTGAATTGCACTCATTGCGGGATTCACATTCCCCAACAACTTTAAAGGCTTCATACTGCTGTTGTACTGCTCATACTTCAGCTCGGCATCAGGACTGCCCTCCAAATAAGCCGCCAACTTTTGGCGCAAAGATACATCCTCGCCGCTTGTCAGTGTGCCAATCATATTAAATACACTATCGCGCGGCTCATTTTTATTGATGTGCGAAGTAAAAAACCACCTTGCCCGCTCAATCTGACCCGTTATCAAATCAGATGGTCGGGCAGGCAGTCCAAAAGCCTCTGCCGTTGCCGCCGAATCCCCTTTTGCCATCACATAATTGAGCAAAGGCGGCGAAGGGTTATACATATCAAGCCCAAATTCATCGTATTGCATTACCGTCGAGCAACGGCACAAATACTGGTATGGCAAGCCGGCTGTTTCATAAAAAAATATCTCCAATTCCGTACCGCCGGTCATCTCAATCATCAAATATCCGGCACCCAGCGAAACATTGCTATATCCGCTATGCTCATGGACGACAGTTGCCTTACTGCGAAAAGACATGGTAACCGGCAGCCCGGAAACAGCATTCTGCCGCAACTTGGATTCTCTCAATACAAAATTTCGCTTTTCATCATCAGATAACTGACCCTGAATATGCTTTCTTAACAATGCCGCATTTTGAATATCCCCGCCGGACTTCAAAGCATGGCACATCAATTCCGCCATCTCCCATTTTTCAGCATCATACCCGCTGCCCCATCCGTGAATAACTGACGGGATAATACCTTTCGCATTACGCAATAAACCCACACCGCCATACAAAGGCAATAAAAATCTAATGCCCTGATTGAGCGAGTTATAAAATCCCGAAGACACAACCGCGCCGGTAGGGAGGTCAAACCGAATCGGCTCAATCGCCCCCAAATGCGCTGCAAACGGCAGATTTTTACTACCGTCCCCAATGGTTAATTCTCGACCATCTTCGGCAACAACCCTAAGCAAAGACGGATGGACACCCTGATTAAATGGATAACGCAATTTCAGACGACCTATATATCTCGGTACAAACACACCGTAATTACATAAATCAACCCCGCTGTCGTTATAAATCGACAACCCCCAGTCATCAGTTGAAATAGCCATAAAGCAAATTCCGTCCAGCAAACGCACCGCCGCCAAAATACATATCAGGCCAGTTGCGAGAGTGATAAAAATTATGCGCCCAGCAAAGCATCCCGTTTTTGATATAAACAGGCGACAAATGCTCGACATCCGCAGGACCGTTTGAATGCGACTGCGGCATTAAAAAGATACCTTTAAAAAAATGGCGGCGAGGGAAAAGCATATCGATAGGAACCATCCCCGTCTCAGCATTGCCAAGATACAGGATACCTTCCACAACTAAAGACGATTCCAAATTCAAATCAATCTGATTACCCTCGCTATCGAAGCAAAATAACCCATAGTCAGTCATAAACTACCTTAATCCGGGTCGATACCCTAAAAGAATACGCAACCCGCCCGTACTGTCTCGCGCGACAAACCCATGTTGATTCAGGACGACGCTACCGCCGCCCGCAGAGACGGAAGACTGAAATCCGCCGTCAGGATTGACGGCAAAAGTCCCCATCCGCAACGTACCCGCCAAAATCGTCGGCGACTGAATCGTCTGACTTGCCGCAATATGCCGCCCATGAATCGTACCGTCTGCAATCAAATCGCCATTCAGACCAAGCGTTGACCGTCCGTTTTTCACTTCAACAACCATCGCAGGCACTATCTGATTGCTATTCGGATCGACGAACATAACCTTATCGGCCATCATCATGATATGACCTTCGGCGGTCTTGCTGTCCGCACCTACTGCAATACCGGAAATCGCCCGCCGACCATTGCCGAATGCTTGAGTCTGCAACGAATACAGGCTCTTCATATTGCCTTCCAAGTCACTGACGACCTTTTTAACTTCGGTTACGACAGCAGTGTCAATTTTCAGCGTCTTGACTTCCTGCTTGACCTGCTCGGAAATTGCCCGACGGTCTGCCTCGCCCAAACCTTTAGGCTGATTGACCAAATCAAACAAATCACGCGACAGCTCGTCTTGAGTGATGCGACCACGCATCTGCGCCAAAATCGGAGCAGGGTCAGGGTCAGAACGGCCCGACACAGCGGCGGAAAACTCCCCCGTATTACCGGCATTATCGACAATACGCACCCAAAAATAAAAAGCATCCGTTACCGAAACACCTGCAAGCGTGTAGGTCGTTTGCGGATACGCAACCGTCGCCAACTTAGTTGCAGCCGCCCGGTTATTTTCACGCGCATACCAAATCTCAGACGACACATTCTTCATGACCGTATCGGGCAAATACCAATCAAGCTGCACCGCGTTCATCTTAGCCGTTGCCCGAACACCGCTTACCGTGTAATCAACACTCCAGCCTTTCTCAATCGGAGCAGACAACACCCCGCGCGCATTTCGCCCGCGTATTTCCGCGCGATACTGACCATTTGGCAGGTTTTCCAGCGAAATATCAGCCGTCTGAGCATCAGGAATATGCCGATACAGCTTATTATTGCGATAAATCTTAATATCATAAGATAAAACACTGCCGTCAGCAGTTAAGTTATCCCACGAAATTAACAACTTATCTCCGTCAGACTTCACGTCAGGCAAAGACAGTTTCGGGACAGCTCCGTGAAGCGTCGTAACATCCGTATCAAACCGCGCGCGGTTATCGACAGCCTTGTATTTTTTCGGATCGTGCAAAATGCCCGAAACCTCAAAAGTACCGTCGGCGGCGTTTTCTTTCGTCCCGATAACCCGATACAGGCGTGGTTTGACGCGTCCAATTAATATCCAAACGCCGCCCGCCGCCGCATCGACAACCTCAGCAAGCTCCAAGCGGTTTTTCTCAGGCTGCGCCATCACTTTCAGCGACTTGATACCCGCCGCCGTTTCGACAGACAACTGCTTACCGACCGCATCATCGACATCGCGGTCAAGCGTTACCGACAAGCCCGAAACAGCAACCAAACGCCCCGACACTTCCGCGCCCGCATAATCGTTGTCCATAATTTGAACAACGTCATACGGCAAATGGCGCAAACCCTCACGTCCGACGGTAAACTTGATTGCCGACTGCTGACGCAATTCCGTTTCCAGCATCCACGCGCCGTATCGCGCCGCCTGACCGCGCGAATCGCAGCCAAACGCCGTAATTTGCTTGATGTTCAAGCCATAGCGTTTGATTGCCTGTTGATCTTCGACGTATTCCGTTTTAGTGCGGTATCCGTCGTATTTGTCCACATACTGCACGATGACCGCCGTCGTAATCGACTTGTACGGTACGCCCGAATAAGCAAACAGCCCGTCTTTGACATTGCTGTTGTTATACATGGCAACAGGGTCGGAATCAGCGTCCATCACCAAAGAAAAACGGCTGCCATCCCAAACAGGCAGCCCGCGGAACACGCTCGCCAAATCCAGCAGGAACTCGCCCGCCTGACGGCGATTGGTAATGTAGGCATTACAAACAAAACGTGGCTCCTTGCCGCCGAAGCCGTCGTCGACCAACTCGTCACAGTATTTGCCTACCTGATACAGCGTCCATTTATCAATGTCCGTCGATTTCAGACGGCGCGCCAAAGTCGAATAGCGCGGCTGCGTCAACACATCATAAAAGACCCAAGCCGGATTGTTCGTCCAAGCCTTTTTAAACGAGCCGTCCCAAACCGTCCCCGAATACGTCCGAGTTTCAGGGTCATAATTAGACGGCACATTGACCAACATCCCGTCAATCAGATAATTTCGGCGCGGGTTATTGCTGCCGAACTGGTCGGAATCCATCGCCAACGCCGCCAACGCCGTATGCGGATAGCTCAATTTCGCGTCGATAATCTCGACATAGCTGGCGAAATACGTTTTATTGATGACCTTGTCAGTATTACTATCAGGCGTAGCCCGGGATACACGGATATTAAACGGCGCAGACGGCAGATTTTCAAACAACACATCCTGATAATATATGCCGCTTGATTTTTCAGTAAATTCAACCGTCTTAGAAGCATGAACACCCTTATTGTCAATAACTTCGACAACCATTGCCGTTTGAGCCGGATTCGTATCGCCATTTTCTTCGACGCGGTAATTTCGCTCGACGCCGACCGTTACCCGCAGGCGGCTGACCAACTCATCAGACACCGCCCGCACCACCTGCGCACGGTTTTTGACCTCGACCGACACAGGCACGGCACGCTCCGAAGCATCAAAGCCCGGAATATAAGTTTGATCGGGCGTACCGCGCTGAAAGAAGCCGACCACGCCCTTAAAATTAAAAGACCCGTCAGGATTCTGAACGGGCGTATCATCAAAATAGACAGACTTCCACGGCTTATCGTTGCCATTGGCGAAACCCCTGATTTCGCCCTCACAAATCGCATCGATAATCCGTAAAGACTGCGCCGAATTCAACGTATTCGGAGCTTCATACGGCGTTGACGCGCCGCCACCTGATTTACCGCCCATTCCAAAATCCTCAATCTACCGTATAAACCGCCTCGTAATTCATCGCGCGGACGGAGTCGTTTTCAAAATCCGTATTGTATTTCTGACCGTTCGGCGCAGTCGCCGCAACGCCAGTGACAAAAGTTTTCTTCATGCCCAACGTCAAATCCACCGCCATCGGGTCGGAATTGCCATTAGGATTTTTAATTTTCGCCGCATCAAAAACCATACGGACGACGCTGTTACCGTTTGCCGCCGTACTGTTGCCCTCAATCCGTCGAGATTCGATACCCTGCGACACCACGCGGCTGCCGCAATAAATCCGACCATACGCAAGCGGCATCGACTGCCCCTGCGCCGCCGTATTGCTCAGATTTGAGAACGAACTGTTCCGGCTGCTTTCCACGCCCTTGCCCGTTTCAAATTTCGGCGGCTTCGTCAGCATTTGCGCCACACCGCCCGCAACCATACCGACACCCGCAACAACAAGGCTCGCACCGCCCGACCAACTCGTCAGCGCACCGACAACAATCAGCACCACGCCCAAGACCGTCTGAATGATTCCGCCGTTTTTGCCCGCACCCTGAACGCGCGGCACAATATGCAGAACCCCATCGGCGGGCTGACCGAAGCCGCTTTTCAATTCGCCTTCAGACCAATCGCGCCCGCCGAAACGAACCTGATAAAACCCCTGCCGCAGCTTTTGCCGCAACGCAGGAATCTGCACCGTCAGCGCGTGAACCGCCTCGGCAGGGCTGGCAACCTGCAAATCAAAACGGCGGCCGCACTCGCGCAAACCGCCGTACAAACACACCGTAATCATAAATCCACCGAATGCAGCAAATCATTTTCGACCGCCTGCAACATCTCAGGCTCAAAGCCCGGAAACCGCCAAACACTATGCACACGCTCAGACCACCACTGATTAAACGGCTCGCGCCGGCTCAACTGGTTATAAGCATGATGCAGGATTTGACCGTCGCCCAAATACAGCGCCGCATGGTTCGCATGACCGCCATAGCTCGTCAAAACCACATCCCCGCCGCGCAGGTCGTCTGAAACACGGGCAAACCCGCAACGTTCCAAATGCTTTTCCCAAAAATCCTGCGCCGCGTCATCGTCCATATCGTCGCGCTCATGGTCGGGAAATTCCACGCCCATCAACATAAACGCATCACGAATCAACGTCCCGCAATCCGCCTTACCGTACTCAAACACACGGCCGCGCAAATGCGGGCAACAGCGGAACTGCTTCAGACGGCCTTTAACCGCCAAAATCCACGGCAAACCCGTCTCAATCTGCATCTGACGGTCAGCACCCGACAAAAACGGCTCGCCGTTTGGATGGGAGTGGACTACGGCGACTATATTTCCATACTCCTCAGCACGCACCCAATCTTCCAGCCCAATCTCAAACGTTTCTTCACAACCTCTCATGCGAGAGATATTCGACAATCTCACAAAACGCCGTCCAAAATCAGGCATATCAATAATCACACCACAGATTTCAAATGGCGCGTTTTCATTTACCCAATTTAAAACAGCCTCCGTAATCCTTTCCGGAATCTCAATCATGCCCCACCCACCTTATCCGCACTCGGAAACCCGCCAAACGGCAACACCGCCGTCGCACCAAACCGCGCCCGACAGCCCGTCAACGTCCCGCTGCAAGCATCCTTTTTAATATCATCCGTCGGCATATCCAAACGGTCGGCAACCGCACGACCCGCATAACCGCAGCCCTCGCCGCGATACTGCCAAATACAGGTATTCGCCATCATAATCCGCGACGGGATGACCGAGCCGTCCGATTCAGACGGCGCAGCAAGTTCAAAGACCGCCCGTTCCGCCGTCAGGCTCGTCATCTGCTCAATGACGTACTTCCCGATAATTTCCTGATTCGGATCGGCGGTCGGATTGCCGTCTTTAAAGTTTGCCGCATCCAAAAACTTCGCATACGTCAGACGGCGGACGACATCTACCCCGACAAGCTGGTTATACTGGTCAGCCGCGCCGGTCACAAACCCGAGCAGGTTTGAAACCGTCAGCGTCGGACGGTTGCCAGCACCCTGCGAAGTCGTTTCAAAGCCTTCGGCAGAAATAGGGCAAGGCGTATATTCCTGCCCCTTCCAAACAACTGCCTGATTCAGTTCGTTGACCTGATTGCAGAAACGGAACACCTCCCCGCCCAAAGCGCGGAAATCCACTTCCCACATCTCAACCAACACATCCTGCTGCGCCGCCGACAACGCCCTGAGCATCGTTCCTGATAAAGCTTTCATCCGCGCATTCATGCCATTACCTCTTCAAATTCCGCCGACAGCTCATACACCTTGCCGCCCTTCGGCGTTTCCGTGTACTCGACAACCTTGACCAACAACCGTTCACGACCCGGCGGAGTCCAGTAAAACGGCTCAACACCGCCGCAGGAATCAAAAAAGCCCTTGATTTCCTCAATCAAAGGCTTCTTACCAGCAAGACGGATTTGCCAAGTCTGCATCTTTGGCTTCAACGTCAATTTCTGCCGTTGTTCATACCCATCACCAAACTTGACCGTCCGCACATTAAACGAGTGTTTCGCCGTACTTTCCGACGTGACTTGCCACTTAAAAACCCTAGCCATAAAACCTCTTAGACCAAATCAACGGTTGCCGTGATAACGACCGCCGACCCGAGCCACATTATTGACATACCAATTTTCAATCATCGCAGGCAGAGCCGCGCCCAGTTGCTTCGCCATCTCAACATCGCCGTCAACCGACGAATCAGACGACCCGTCACGGTTAATCGTAATGTTTACCGTCATGCCACCCGTACCGCCGCCCAAAGCAGCGACCTGCGGCGCAACGCCGACCGCGCCGCCCGAAGCGTAGCGGTTTTGGTTGATTGCCTCCAGCAACGCACGATGACGGCGGGTCGAAGCCGCATTGATAACAAACTCGCCATTAGACAACATAGCAGGGATACTGTCGCTCGTCGCTGTACCCGCACCCCACACCGCGCCGCCGTTTGAAAACTGCTGCACCATGCCGCCATCTTTGAAGCCGCCGCCACCCCAAGCACTCATCGCCGCCTTCATAGCGTTAAACAACGCCATCTTAATCAGCATCTTAGACAAGTCTTGCAGGATAGACACAGCCAACCCGCGAAAATCAGCCTTGCCGGTTGCCACGAAATCAGCTAACGCATCGGACATCTTACCGAGCGACCCCGACACAGCATCAGACATACCCTCACGCATCGACTGGAAGGAATCAGCATAATTCCTCATGCCGTCAGAAATCCCCGCCAGCCAATCGTTACCGAAAGCCTCCTTAGTTTCCTTCGCCAAGCGTAATTGCTCTTGCAGCCGGCCGTCATTATTCAGCTTCGCCTTTTGCAGGCCGCCGATAACATCCACGCCCGCGCCCGCCGCCTGCGCTTCCGCGATCAGCTTGTCGTATTTGCGCGCCGCCGTCAGCCGCTCAACCTCCTCACGCGTTTTGCCAAGCAACGACAGCTCAAACAACTGATCGTCAAAATCACGTTGCCCTGCCGACTCAAGCTCACGAAGCGCATCCGCGTATTTCTTCGCCTCTTTCGTCAAATCAGCCTGATTGTCAGCCTTGACCGCCAAATCCATAGCCGCCTGTCGCTCCGACGCCGACCATTTCTCAAAGGTCGGGTCAGACAGCAAACGAAGCTGCTCCGCATAAATCTTATTGACATTGGCAGCGGACAAAGAAATTTCCGCGTTTACCGCAAGTTGCCGTTTGGAAAAATCCTGTTGCCACTTTTGGTAATCCGTAAGCTCAGACTTACTTTTAGAAGCGGAAGGGCGGTAAAACTCACGACGCGGATCATCAACAATTTCGCCACGACCGCCATTTAACCAGTTTTGCCGCGCCAACACCTCCGGCGCATACTTCCTGCCAATAGGACCGATACGCCCCTTATTTACATTACCTTCGCCGCTATGATAAGCAGTCAACGCTTTGACAATATTGTTGTCATACCGTTTGAGCAAATCCCGCAAATAACGAGCCGCACCATCGGCAGAAGACGCAACACTACGAACATCAACACCGTACTGCTTTGCCGTACCGGGCATAAACTGCATCGTTCCTCGCGCGCCGACTGGTGAAATCGCATTCACATTGCCGCGCGACTCCTGCATCGACAATGCGGCCAGCAGGTTCTTAGGCAACCCGTAGCGTTTTTCAAGTCCGGCATAATCATATTTCGCAGCCTGCTCCAAGACAGTACGGTTTACCGTATATTTTGCCTTGTTTTGCTTGGCTTCCCGCTGAGACCGCTTCGCAGCGCGCGCCGCCTCAGCCGCCAATTCCTCTTTGTGCTGCTGACGCAACCGAGCAAGCACCTTTTCCGCATCGGCAATCTGTTGATTACTGCCATGCTTCTTAAGTGCATTAAGCTTTTCCTGCCATTGCCGCTCTTCGCGCGCAAATTTTTCAGCCTTACTCTGAGTCTGCTCCTTCAGACGGTCGAAATCAGCGACATATCTGACCGAATCAGCCTGCTCTTCTCGGATAGCGGCGGCCTGCTTCTGCGCCTCATCACGCATCTTGATTTGCTTTTCCAACAAATCAATTTCGCGCTTCGCCGCGTCAACCTGCGGCTGCGTGTACGGATTCTCAGGAATTTGTTGCAAAAATAGCCGTTTTTCAGCCAACCGGCTCTCCAGCGTAGCTTCTCGCCCGATGGACTTCATGTCCTCCCAAGCTTCCGACGCCGCCTTTTTAACCGCATTCCAGCCGCGCTCAATCGCACCTAAATTCTCAAGCACACGCTCAAACATCTGCTGAGATTCATCAGCAAATTTCCCCTGAACAAGTGCAACAGCTTCCTGCTGTCTGCCCTGCTCAATCAAAGCACGCGCCTGCTCATACACATCGGCATTCAGCGTTTGGTAAACGCGCGAAAACTTGACGACGGCCTTCAACGGATCGTCTGCGATTTCTTCGTAAACACGCGCCAAATCCTCCACGCTCTTGCCTGTCGCTTTCGACTGCAAAACGACGGATTCAGCAAATCGGCCATAATTCTCAGAGGCTACCGCGCCCGACTGCACAAACAGCAAAATCGCCTCACGCGCATCAGACCAGCTACCCGTTGTCCGACCGACCGAATCGGCAACCGACAACAGCTTACCGGCCGATGCGCCCGCGCTGCCGCCGGCAAAGATGACCGCCGCAGAAAAACGCTTAGATTCCTCCGCCCCGTCGTAATACGCCTTGCCCAAAGCGACCACGCCGCCAGCCAACGCACCAACCGCCGCCGTCGCCGGGTTGATACTCGCCGCCAGCCCGCGGAACATATTCCCAAAGCCGCCGAACGAATCACGAAGCTGACCGCCCTGCTGCAACGCAATCAAAAACGGATTCTGCCCGCCGGCCAACTGCGTAAAAATATCCGTAAACTGCGCCGGAACCATACGCATCGCATTGTTGTACTGACCGACGGAAATATTATTCAGCTTCAGTTGACTCTCTTGCCGCTTCAAAGCCTGCGTAATCTCGCTGATTTTTGCAACATCCGCGCCGCGTTGCCGCGCCAAAGTCTCATAATAAGCCGCCGTACCACGCCCACCGGCTTCTCGCACAGCGATTTCGCGTTGCACAGAATTAATAATCGACTGAGTCGCACGCTCCTGCTTCTTGGTCAGCCTTTCGGCCTCTTTGCCAGCTTTATCATACCCGGCCGCTACCGCCGCCGCGCCCGCCGCCGATTGCTGACCCGCGTCCTTCGCCGCCTTGCCGATACTGCGAAGCGCAACGCCCGCCTTTTTCGCACCGGATTCGATATCACTGACATCCAAACCGGCCTTAATCGTATTCTCAGCCATCCTTCTTCTCACCCATTATCGACAAAGCCTCGCGTTCCATCACGCGCAGAAAACCAAACAACTTTTTGCGGCGGCGTTTTTTGACACCCATCATATCCATAGCAACATCAACGGCGTTGTAATCCAACGCGTAGGCACCCACCATGCTGACTCGCCACTGACCTGACACCGCCAAAAACAACTGCACAGCCTCCCAATTGTTCGGCCACACATCCACCTCATCCGCCGTCAATTCATCCGCATCAAAGCCAAAGAATCCCAACGACGAGACCGTCTTCTCGTCGTCAGAAAACATCGCACGGACGGCGGCAATCAGTTTTTTTCGCGCGCGCCGGTATACGCCTTATAGAACGCACTGAAGATTTCCACACCCGCCGACGGATATTCATCCAGCAGATACGCCATATTTTCAGCATTTAATTCATCTTCGAAGCCCCAAGACTTCGTGATTTTCAACACCAAATCAGCATCGCTCAGGTCTTTGCGGTCACAATCATCCGCGAATTCAACCATAGCCTTACGACTCAGCCAAGCAAACTCAAATTCCACCGCAACCGGCTCGCCGGCAGGTGTCGGAATCTTCACTTCAGTTTTAAAAGTCGGCGCATGAGCCAATTTCAATTTAGACATCACAATTTCCCAAAGAAAGACCGCCCCGAAGGGCGGCAAAGTTACACAAGTCCACCAAAGAGATCAGACGAAATTACAAATAACGGTTAAACAAACCGGACAGCGAATACGTCATATTGACCGCCATCACCTCGTTACGCACAAGTTGCGGCATCGGACTCATACTCACATAGCCGTTGTAAACGACCACCGATTTATTTTTCAGAATAATACGCATCGGCGTCAGCTTAGCGCTGTCGCTTGCCGTCTGCGCCGCCTTATAGCCGGGCAGATTCGGGTCGTCGGCAATTTTGAACGTCATCGAATACGCAGATTGGGTCGTCGGCAGCTTACGCTCGAAGTCATCTTCCAAGAAGCCGAACTCAACGAACTGCTGCTCGCCGCCCGAACTAGACACTTCCATAATCTGCGGAATCTGCTGCCACGCTTCCACCTTCTGAAAACTGCCCGCGCCCGAACCCGCAGGAAACTTATTCAAATCGCGCGTATCGATGCCGTCCAGTTTAAAACTGTTCGCATCAACGCTCGTCACACGAAAGACACGTTCATTCAAAACGCCCCAACCGGACAGCAAAGCCACATAATCACCATTCTGCAAACCATGCGCCGTAGCAGTACACACCGCCTCAGCCTCATTAGAGACTGCCGTGACCTTCTTCTCAGCCACCAGCTTCGTAGCAATCTGCACGATCGAACCATTAGCCAAAGTTACAGCCATATCAAAATCCTTAAAAAACAAAACAAAAAAGGCCGTCCAAACAGACAACCGCCAATAAAAAACCGCCTAATCGGCAGTCACAAAAACAAAATCCTGCACCATCCCGCGCCGGCCATCGTCCAAAACGACCGCATCCGCCGCCGACAGCGCATAACCTTCCAACGAATCCAACACCGACCGCTCCACCGCACGGCTCTTCTCCACCGCCCCCAAACGGTCAACATCCCACACCGAGATAGAAAATCGCACCTCATACCCATCATCGTTATGGTCTAAAAACAAACAGCCCGCGCCGCCGACCCGCTGCACAATCACCAACGGAAACTCAGCTTCTTCCGGCGCGAAGTCATGATAAACATCCACATCCGGCAAAACACGGCTTATCGCACTAATCAGAGATTCTTCCACGCACCACCTCCAACACAGCATCCAACATCACAGCCTCCATCTTCGCCCCCTGAATCTTCAAAGCACGGGACAAAAAAGGACGCGGTGCAATCGACTTACCATTTTTCCGGCGTACCCCGTTATGCACCATATACCCATAAGGCACAGCCCGAAGCGTGCCGCCCTCATAACGCCCCCGATTCCCCTCACGGTCACGCCAGCCCACCTGATAAACCGCCCGCCGACCCTCGACCGAATCCGACTTATCATAAAAAGCAAAAACCGAGCGTCTCAAATCGCCCGGCTCAAAATCATACCGCCGTTTACTCCCATCAGCATTGCGGCTGCCCTTACTATAAAAATAATGCCGCTTATGATGGCGCGGCGCCTGAATCTTAATCTCCTCGCGCAACAAGCTCACACCCTGAAACGCCGCCCAGCGCAGCTTCTCGCTTACCGCCTCCGGCAAACTGTCAAACCGCGCAATCGCATCGGAAAAATCAGCATCAATTTCCACTTTCATCAGGCAGGCTCTCACAAGTCAAATCCAAAAACTCACGCCGGCGCAAATCAGGGATGACCACGCGAATCACATAAATCCCATTCTCAGTCTTGACGCGCATATCCGCAGAAATCCCAGTTCGCCAGCGAATCCGCACAGAAGCGCGTACCGAAGCCGTCAAAACATCATTCCGCATCGTCTCCGAACCGGACACATGGCGCACATCAGCCCACAATTTAGCCAAAGGCCGCCAAACCGACACCGTCGCCCCCGACTTGTCCTTTTCCTTCACCCGTTGGAGAATTTCCACACGGTGCCGCAACTGCCCAGCCTTCATACCCGCCCCAAACAAAAAGGCCGTCTGAAACTCAGACGACCTCAAACCACAAAAAACTACTTCCGATGAACCACCGCCAAATCGTGCCACCTATCCAAAGGCTGCAACCCCGACACATCAAACACAAACTGCGTCCGACCACGACCCAAAATATCGACCTCCACAATCATCTTCCGACCGTCGCGAAGACCATAAAACAACGCCAAATTCTCAACCATACAGCCATCAATGCCCAACTTCTCGACCATCCGAGCCGAACATCCCATAATACTGCCCGAATCGGCAAGATATCCCGAAATATCCAACACCGCGCCATCATCAATCCGATACCCGACCTCGCAGCCTTCAGACCCACAATCAGCAAACTCCCCGTCAGACAAACTAAACAACGCAATCGGGAAATCATATTCCTCATGACCGCCCAGAATCAAATCAAGCCCGACATCACCATGACCGCCGCCAATATCAACCCGATTTACCGAACTCAGACGAGCCATATAAGAAGTCTTACCCCGCATTTCATCAACGACCCCAAAATAAACCCATCCCGAACCATCAGGCAGGGCAGAGAACGAAGCCGCACCGACCGAAGAAGCAGAAGAAGCCGAACGCACAGCGTCCACACGCTCACCGCCGCCACATCCCGCCAACGCAAGCAAAACAGCAGATAACAACAAAATCTTCATACATATTCCCTTTAAAAAATAGTATCCGATATTATCCGCCGCCTAATAAGCCGTCAAATTCCTACTTCGTCACATTCAATACACTTAATAAAATCATCTAATATTGCAATCCCATCTGATAAAGTTTTGCTCTCTTCACAAAAAGAATAGTACAAGATGCCGACCAGCAAAAGATATTGCCCAACTACGAACTTTCCGGAACGCATGCACTCATCCAATTTTCGCCTCAAGTCGTTATAAAGTTCTAAACCCAACAGCGAATACAATGGCGAGAATTCCAACTGTCTTTGCAGGTACCACCGAGCTTTTTTCAAATCTTCAGTACCGTTCTTATCCTGATATCGCCAAATATACTTGAACGCATTACCCATATTGAAATTCATATTTTCCGTAAATTCGATGCACTCATACGGCTGCTGGCGGTAATGTGCCGGATTGATATTGTCTTTTTCCATCATCACGCCGCCTCTTTAACTTCCACAGGATAAAACACCGAAATACCACGATAAAAACGCTCATCGACCAAACCCTCGTCGCAAAGCGCATTAATATCGTTTCGCGCAAAAATCCAACCGCTCCAACGCCATTTGCCAAATACCTCATTGGCAACAGCCGTGGCCGTACATCCCGGATTCTTCCGGATATACGCTAAAACCTCTTTCTTATTTGACGTTTCCATAATATGTAATGTGTAAAATCAAAAAACCGCCCGAAATCTGCCGTTCGGACGGTTTTTTATCTTGGCTCGCACTAAAAAACGCAGCCGCAAGCCTTAGCTGCACCCCAAGAAGTCGGGCAACGCCGTATCAAGCCCTAATCAGAATAAAATAAAGCAGAAGAGCGTTTTGGGGCGTACGGTTTACGCTTAACCGACCTAGAAACCCGACTATACGCCGGGTAAATTGCGAAACGGCTCCAACAGCCGCCGAGCGGCACGCGGTAATCCGACCGCGCCATCTTCACGGGTAGAATACAAATACCCGACCATCAGCAAAATAGCATTGCGGATAGAAGAATTCAGCACTACACCATCCGCCTTACCTGCTTTAGCAGCTTCACTTGCCGCCGCCTCGTCTTGATACAAAGGGCGGTTCAAATAAGCCGCACAGTCAGACACAGCCGCTTCGTAATAAAGACGAATCAAATCGTCCTCATCATCCCCGTCAACACGAAGATGAAGCTTGACCAATTCGAGGGTTATCATTGCTGTTCAGTCTGTTGACTGCCCTTATCGCCGTCTTGACCCTCGCCTTGACCTTCGCCCTGACCTTCGCCTTCGCCGGTCTGCTGAGTATCGGTTTTATTGCCCGCACCACCATCCTGCTTATTGTCGGGCGGCGGGTCTTCAGGCAGCTTCGAATCGCCTTTCTTACCGCTGACACAACCTGCTTCTTTCGCAGCCTCCAGCAACTCAGCCGGCACTTCATCGCCTTTTTCATACTGAACAGGATAAATCTCCCCATCAGGGACACCCAAAAATGGTTTGGTAAATTTAGCCATCACATTTCCTTTTCAAATAAAAATACCGCCTGAAAACTAAAACGCCGCCGCCCATACAGGCGGAAGCTCGTTTCAGACGGCCTGTTCAAATTAAGCCGCCACTTTCAGCAACACGCAGGCTTCAGGGTTATCCACACCGCCGCCAACGCGTTTAGTGGTATAGAACTGAACAAACGGTTTGTTCGTATATGGGTCACGCAGAATGCTCACACCCTTGCGGTCAAGAATCATATACGCGCGGTTGAAATCGCCAAAAGCGATACACAGCGCATTCGCGGCAACATCAGGCATATCGGCGACTTCATAAACCGGATAGCCGCACAACGTGGACGGCTGGTCTTGCTGATAGCTCGGCTGCCACAGGTAATTGCCCTGACCGTCTTTCAGCTTGCGGACGGCGGCAAGCGTTTTGCGGTTCATCATAAAGCCCGCACCTTGCGAGTATTCGGCAGGCAGCGAATAAACCAAATCAATCACCGAATCGGCAGTAACCGCTGTCGCATTGCCGGATTTGACAACCTTGATTGCGCCCAGAGGGTGCTTGGTCGCATTGGTGCCGCCTTCGGCATAGGTCAGCAAGCCGGTCGGTTTGCCTTTTTGGCCGTCGCCGCTGATAAAGGCTTTGTTTTCGGCCACTGCAAACTCGGTTTTCACTTCGTCTGCAAGGAATGCTTCGAGATTGACTTCGGCGTCGTCCAGCACCTGCTGCGTTGCGGCAGGATTGGCGTAGATTTCGCCCGTATCGAAGTCCAAAGACTTGAACGTCGGCGTATCAGTCTTGGTGCGGGCATCTTCTTCGCCCACCCAGCCGCTGCCCGCGCCGTGCATATTGTACAGTTTGCTGAATTTCGGCTTCGAGGTCGTCTGAACCTTAAACAGCTTACGCAATGGCGATACGGTACGCAGCTTATCAGTAATGGTGCGATCCCATTCCTTCGGCACCAAATAGCCACCGTTGGAATCGTCCGATTTTTTCAAATCCGCGCGTACTTCGCCGGACTTCATAAACGACACAGTCGCATCAACCGCCGCCTGCGCTTCCTTATCGAGTTTGCCAGCACCGCCATTCATTTGCGCGGCGGCCATTTGCACAGATAAGTCGTCGATAGAGGCTTGGAGTTTGGAAATTTCGGCTTCGGCTTTGGCTGAAGAAGCTTTGGCTTCTTCACTACCTTGCTGCAAAGCGGCAATTTCTTTTTCCTTGCTGGCTTTGAATGCAGCAAAGGAGCTGTTCAATTCCGCGAGCAACGCGCCCACATCAGGCGCAGTATTGCCGGCATCGGCAAATGCGGCAAGTAAGCCGCGGGCGATCATTGATTTTTTCATAACTAACCTTTCATGGTTTGAATTAAATTTTGCAAGGCTTGCGCCGTCTTCAAATCGCCGCCAGCGCACGGCTTGACGGCAGGTTCGGCAGCGCGGGGCGTGCCGTGGAATAAATTGTTGAATACATCGCGGCGTTGGGCGCGACTGTATCCCTGTTGGGCAAGGCTGGATTCAATCAAAGCCATCGCTTTTTTCTGTTCGCCATCGCCGGACTGCTCGATTTCCTTCACATCGATTTCACCGTCGGCAAAACCATCCTCAAGGGCTTTCGATTTCCCAATCCAGCTTTCACGATCCATCATGCCCACGATTTCCGCTTTCGAGAGCTTGGCGCGGGCAGCATACAAATCAGCCATCGCGTCATCAATTTGCGCCAGCGTTTCAATACTGCCCGCCAAATCGTGCCGGTTGCCAATCGCAAGGCTCCATGCGTTGTGTATCATCAGGAACGAACCTTCGCCCATCAGAATCTCGTCGCCCGCCATCGCAATCACGGAGGCAGCAGAGGCGGCAAGACCGACAATCTGAACCGTTACCTTTGCCGGATGTTGCACCAACAGGTTGTAGATGGAGATACCCTCGAAGTAGTCCCCGCCCGGGCTGTTGATGTTGACGACGACCTCTTTGTCGCCGATAGCACGCAGAGCGGCGGCAACGCGTTTAGCCGTCACCCCTTCGCTCCAAAAGCTCTCGCCGATTTGGTCGTACATCGTGATGACATTGTCGGTTTCGGTTTTCGCCTTAACCCCGCTGTCCCAACGGTTCGCCGCATCAGGGCGCATATCGAAAGACAGCGATTTCGGCATAGTAGACAACGCACTAATTTGAGGCAGATTTTTCAGGCTCATTATTCTTTCCTTGTTGCGCCTGCCGCAAAGTATCGGCAGACTTATCTGTTGATTTCGGCAGGTCGGAAATTTCGCGCACTTCGTTTTGCGTCATCCATGCGCCGTGTCCGCCGCTGCCCAAAGCTTTGGCAAAAAATTCCGCCTGATTCTCCAAGCTGCCGCGCAACAGCGCACCGGCATTAAACTTGAATATCAAGCGGTCTTGCTCAGCAGGCGTAAGCAGAGATCGCGTCAACGCCTGCTCCCACATCGTGAACCAAGGTAGAAGCCCGTATTTCAGGAAAAACACCCCCAATTCACTGATACCGCTGCCCCATGACGTATCATCCATCATCAGCAACGGACGCGGAACACCAAACATCCGCGCAATTTCCTCGATTTGATGGTTTCGGTTTTCAATATGCTGGGCATCAGAAGCAGTATTGCCCCATTTTTCCGCCTTCAGTCCCTCTTCCAAAATCATAAAACGGCCGGCATTCGCTTTGCCGCTATACCGCTTCTGCAAGGATTCCTGAAGCTGGTTGTACGCCTTATCACTCAACGCCTTGTCCGTTGCCAGATAACCGCCGGCCATCACCCCTTCCGAGAAAATACGGCTCGCCGCATCCTCCGCATCGAAAGCAATCCCCAACGCCCGCTTCGCCAACTTCACACGGCTCATTCCCTCCAAGCCGTCGTCGGTCAAATCGCGCAGATGCAATATCTCGTCCGCCTCAAAATCCAGCAAACCGCCGTCTTTGCGCGTAACCACATAATGCACGCTCCAGTCATCACGCTGCTTAACCTGCACCGCAGTCGGATGAATCGGTACAAGCTGGATGACCTGACCGCGCGAACGGATAATCCGCGCATACGCATTGCCATATTGCAAGACATGGCTTTGCATCAAACTCTTGAACTCATAGGCCGTCTGAAACTTATTCGGCTGCCGTTTCAGCAGTTTCCAAACAGGATGTTCCGTAGCAGTCTCACGCCCGTCATCGTTATGCAGCACATTCAACGGCAACATCCCGATACTTTGGCTGATTAACGTAATACACCGATAAAGCGCGGCATTGCACAAAGCCTTTCGCCCATCAATGCCTACGCCACCGCCGATTTGGCCGCTGCGGATAAATTCCAACAATGCAGGGTCATTCAACCCCTCAAAAACCAAGCCGCCCGAGTCAGCACGCGGGCGGCTTTTGTTTTTGGATTTCTTTTCTTTCGCCATATCCTATCTCACAACATTCTGATTCCGCGTGTTTCATAAACCGACGCGCCACGGGCTGTCGGATTCAGCGACAAAAGCGACACCGCGTTAAACATCGCCATCAACGGGTCGATTTTCGCCGAGCCGCTCGCCTGCTTGGTAATCAAAATACCATTGGCACGCGGCTCGACACGGGCATTACCGACCACCCAATTCATCATCGCGCTGCCGTTATGGATAAAACAGCCTTCAGCAAGCTTGCGCTCAGCCGTCTTAATCGCCGCACCCAGCTTCCAGCCCTGCGACACCCCGACAACCGCATCTTCCGGAACGCCATATTCCAACATAGCGTCTAAAATCGCACCGACCCCGTGCGGGTCAAGACCGCATTTATCCAGCAAGCCGCTCTGATAAACCCGAGCCGCCAACCCCGCCACCTCATCGCTGTCGTCGCCGATACGGTTGACGATGGTCAAATCCCCATGCTTGGCAAAATCCAACAACGCCGGCGCGATTTCCTTGCGCCGCTCCAACACCGACGGATGCGCCCAAGCATGAAACCACGCCGCCCACATCCGTGGATTGTCTTTCAGACGGCCAACGGCAGAAATTCCCAGCAAGTCGTCCAAACCGCCGCCGTCCACACCAATGTCGATGACTTCACAGTGTTCCAGCATCCAATCCAAGTCGATTTCGGGATTTTTTCCACTATCCTCCCAAAATTCCGCACCCGCCCATCGGTCATTTCTCAAATTCATACCGACTTCGACATTCAGATGCTTGGCGTAGAACTCCATCAACGCTTCGCCGCCCTTGCTTTTAGCTTTGGCAAGCATACCCGTTAATGTCTGCGTATCGACCGACGCGCCCAAATTAGGATTGGTAATGTAGAAATTCTCAGGGTTTTCGTAAGCCTTACTTTCCAACATCGCCTTCGGGAACTCATACAGCACAGGCATATATTGCGGGTTGATGATTTTTCCGTCCCGAACATCACGCGCCAAATCCAATTCAGCCTTAAACACACCCGCCGGCGGCTCGGTTGACTGCGTAGAGAGCTTAATCACAAACCCGTCGATACGCGACAGCAGACCGCCTGTCGCCTCCGCAATCATTGATTCCGCGCCCGCAACCTTCCCGAACAAGTGAAGCTCGTCGATCAGGACGCCGGTTGCCTTCTTACCGCCGACAGTCTTATCGTCAGCCGCCACCACCTTCAACGTCGCTCCCGTTACCGCGTTCGTGATGGTTCGGGTATGCTGTTGGACGTGGTACGTTACCGACAGATACGGGTCAAGCGTAATCATGTCCCGACACGGAATAAAGCTGTTGTCTGCCACCTCCTTAGTCGGCGCGAGAATCAAATATTCCGAACTTTCGCGCTCGTCCAGTTCGATGGCCGTCATCATCATGGCGGCGGCTATTGTTGACTTCGTGTTCTTTTTCGCAATCAACAAGAAAAAATCATTGATATCCCGCCGATACGTCGTCGGATTTTGCGCGCCAAACATCGCACCGGCAAAGTCATACACCCAATCACGGGTCACTTCCCCGATGGTCGGCTGACCCAACACATCACGAAGCCGCAACCGCTCCATAAACGCAACGGCGCGATTCGCCATCACAGGATAAAGCGGCTTGACCGGAACAATACTTTCCCCGGCAATGATACGGCGCTCCCAATCGGGCAGGGCGGTCGTCCATTTCGGAGGGGATGTGTTCAATTCCATCGTTTACCCCCACCAACCGGCACATGACCATGCCCTTGAATTTCATCCATCGGGAAAAAATCCCCCACCGCATTCCCTTGACGGCGACGCTCCCTTAAAGATAACGCCTGTTCGCGAGCGGCATCCTTTTTATTAACCGACGCAGGCTTGGCTTTCGTGTATTTCGCCTTTTCCGACGCCGCAGCGTGTTTTTCCTTTGGCGTTGTCCACGGGTCCATCATGACACCTTCCCAATACTCCACAGGGTCAAGCGATACCCGCAACTTGTCGCAAACTGCCTTAACAATGGCGCAGAATTCAGAATCTTCCGTATCCATCGAAGCAATCCACGCAGAAACGCCGTCGGCAGTGAAAACAGCCGTATTCCCACGCCCCATCTTCGCAATCGAAGCCGCAATTTCAGATACAGAATCACAGTCCGCATCACTTTCTAGCCACTCAGCCACCGCCCGCGAACAAAAAAGCGGCAGTTCGTTTTGCTGTCGAACTACCGCCTGATTCCCTTCTTGCTTCGCCTCCGGCTGGGAATCATCGCCGAAATAATCAGGCCAAAAAGACCGGATATAATCCTTTACCCTAGGGTCTGCCATACACCGCGACCCAGTAGCCGATGCGCTGCCCTCGCTACACCCAATAACCAAAGCCGCATCCCTATTACTGATTTTGACAGGTTTCGCCGAAACAATAGCTTCAGCAAACCTTAGCTTTTGCCCCTTCAACCTAGCCATAATAAATCCTAAAAACAGCCTGAAACCCAAGCCGTTAAACAATTCTTAAACAAATTACCTTTAACAAAAACACCAAAAAACCAATAAAATATACGCATGGGAGGGCGGGGGGTTTCCGAGGGTAAGCCCTGTGAACTTTTGACACCCCCTACCCTACCAGCGACGATTTCGCCGGCGATTTTCCGAAACAGATTTTTCCAAGTGGCAATCTTTGCAAAGCGTTTGCAAGTTTTCCACATCATCCGCACCGCCATCAGCGAGCGGAACAATATGGTCACACTCAGCATCACTTGGCAACACCACCCGACCGCACTGCCGGCACTGATACTGGTCACGCAGTAGCACGGACTCACGCAAAGCTTGCCATCCACGACCGCGCATACGCTTTTCCGCCGTCTTTGGCGGATGCTTCACGGCGATTCTGTTTTGCTCAACAGGTCGGAGCCGTGAAGCAACTTGTTTTAAGCGACCCATAAAATTCTTTCCAAACGCAAAAGGTCGTCTGAAATTCAGACGACCTTTAATAACAGATAGGGATTCTACAAATGATGAATAAAAAAAGCGGCATCGCACCTGAACGCACGAAACCGCAGTTTTCCATAATTTAAACAAATTATTCCAAGAAGTGCAAGCTCTTTAACAAGTATTTAACAGCTTTAAGCACTTCTTTCCGCTTAACGCATTCATTAAAAAGCGTTTTGCATCTTCCAGATATTTATAAAATGTGCTAACGCGGCAACCACATCTAGCAGCTTTTGCCTTGGATGTTGTATCCGCCACCGCTTCAACACCGCGTATAGAATATTGAGCCAGCAACACCTCCCGATGAAAAGCAGGTAATCCCATGACTGCACGGTCAATATCAGAAAATACCGAATCAGAATCTACACCATAAGGCAAAGGCATCACGCCACCGCTACCAGTATTCACCTCACCCGCCATCAAACGATTCAAGCCATTTGAACTATAACCCAAACCATGATCATTACAAATGGAACGCCAACGCGCCCATTTAAACAACAAATCATCTAAAGTCATTCAATCCTGTATCAATCTCGCCATACAGTTACCCTGTAGCCCCATCAATTAACGCAGAGCTTTGTTTTATATGAATGAAATTATATCAAACCAAGCAACAACAACCAACAAAAATTAGATTGTCCACATTTTTCAAAATTTTTATCTGGTTTGTCCATACTTGTCCAGGGTGTTGTCCATAGCAAAAGCCTTATATTTATTGGTTTGTCCAGTTTGTCCATACTTTTTAAGTAAGTCCGTATGCGGAAGTAAAAAATAAAAATAAAAAACCATGTATACACAAAAAAGCGCGTAATGAAAAAATCATTACGCGCGTATAAGGTTTTGACCTATGGACAAACTGGACAAACTGGACAAACCACGTTTTATAAGGCTTTCAGAAGACCTCATAATATGGACAAACCATCAAAAATATGGACAAACCAAAATTACAACGACAACTTTTCTAAAATGCGGCTAAATTCCGCCACCTGATTGCCGTAATAATCCATCTTACTGACAGCATCCTCCGAATCACGGGCAGTATTATCTGTGTTGGGCTGCGGGAAGAGCTGCTGCATTTCCGGGCGCAACCAATTATGTGGCACCACAAAGATACGCAACCTCTTCTTGTCATATCCATTCATTCTAACCCAAGTTCTCACATCTTGTAAGCGCTTAGCTATATTTGAATAAAAATTCTTCTGGGTCATACTAAAAGTCTTAGTATCGTAGCACCATTTCTTGTAAACCTTCCACAAATCCGCCGCCGCACAAGTAATAAAAGGCACATCAATATCACCATTATACCAATCATCCAAAAACGCCTCCCAACCCGGCTTATTCAGATTAATCATTCGGCGTTTAATAGGCGTCATCAACGGCTTAGAATGCGGATTAAACGGTACACGCTCCCCCTGATCATTGGTGTACATCAACGGCAAAGCACATAAAAACGCAGCAAATTCCTCAATACCGCCATTTTTCAATTCCGCATCCAAATTAGTATACATATCATCCGTGAATTTCCGACTACAACCCGACACCATAAAACGACGGTCATTTGATTCAATCGGTATCGAACGTTCGTCATTCGAAAAAATGATATACGAATTATAATCCGAATGTTTTTCAGCATCGCGCCCTTTGCGCTCCACCATAATCACATCACTCGTAATCATATTTTTAAGCTTACCGATGATATTCATTCGCTCATCAGACGGACTGATCTCTTCAAAAATTGTAACCAACGCAAACAGCAAAACCGCATTAAAGCGAGATTCCAGCGCATTTTGGTCAAGTTGGCGCAAATAATCACCAAATAAACCCTTAACAACACGCTCGCCGAACGTCGATTTACCCACCCCCTGAGTTTCAGAGATGAAAACCAAAGCCGTTGCAGGCTTACGTTCAGGCCAGCGGAAACGGCAAGCCAACCAATTCAAAACCCACTCAACAGATGCATCAGCCTTATTACCATTGCCGGCACATAAATTTTCAATCAAGCCAATAATATGCTTACACCCGGGGAAACGCACCTTCAAATCATCAATCGACACATCCTTGGCCGTCTCAACCTCCGGGAAAACCGCAGACACAGGAAACCCACGAAACATATTGATATAATTGACTAAATTATCATCATTAAACGATACTCCACACGGCAAATCAGGCTCAAAAACATAATTTGAGATCGGGCATACCATTCGCGCCGGAGATTTCGACCAATCATCAAACTGCTCCGGCCAAGCCGCCTTTACCGCCGCCAACGACACAACCGAATCCAGCTTAATATCAAAAGCATCAGTTGTCCCATCCAAATAAATATAGCGGTTGATCATATCAGCGAACATATCATCAATCTTGGCCAACGCCTCCAACTTCAACCGCTTACCGATGATTTCAGCCTCAAATTCCTCAACCTTTTGCCGTTTAGCCTTATAAGACCAACCAAGCACCGCCTCTTTGCCGAAAATCTTGCCCAACTGACGAAAACTAAAAATTTCCCCTGTTTTCAAAGAGATAACACGCTCCTTCAAACCGACTTGAGCAAAATTATCCATCAACTCCTGCATAACCAAACCTTCACGGCTACCAACAGACGAATGATCAACATCCACCCCCGCGCCGCCCCCTTGGTCTTGTGGGTGCGGTGCATCGCACCCACTCATATTATCAGAAGGGCGCGGGAAGATTGCCGGGTCGGAATCATCCACAAAAGGATACGTCCGCAAAGCGGACATCACCGCCCGAACACTGGTCAGCGGCTCAGTATCTACAAGTACATCCGCAATATCGTAGCCACTTGGCCAAATGCCCGGACGCGGAATATCCGCGATTTCGACCGAACAGCCCAAATCAACCAATACCGCCGCAATACCCAACATCGCCGCCATACCCGGCTGTTCCAAATAATCTAAATACGGCATATCCCATTCGCTCAAACCCTCTTCGGCATCTTTTTTGGAACGTTTCCGCCGCTGACTATCACAATCCGGCCAACACACCACCCTACGGCCGGCAAGCGGCTGCCAGTTGGATTTTTTCCAACCATTTGCACCACCGTGCCAAGACACCGCAACATAATCAGCCAAATCATGGCAATTTGCCGCCGCATCCCGACATTTCTCCCCCTCGACCAACAAAACAGGCGCATTCGGGCGGCGTGCCAAATCATCCAAACCATACAACGGCAAAGGCTCAAGCACACGACGATTCCGCCATTCCTGCTCGCCCTTGCCATTCTGGCACCATGCAAACGGCAGGTCTTCCTTATGCCCGTCAGTACCTATAAACCGCTGAATAACCATCAACGGACGGCCCTGCTCATCACGATAAACCGCCTGCCGATCAACCCTCTTATCCCTAGCTCGGAATTTGAACGACGATGAACCACGCAAAAAGCCCAATTTCGCCTCATCCACCGGCACAATCGGCGTCCACGTTTCCCGCGCCCGACCAGATTTACCATAGTTCGGCGTACCATCCCAAAGAACACGCTCCACCGGCTCAAAGCCACCGATATTCAACCGTTCGGCCACAGCACGAAGCGCATCTCCCTGATTACCGTGCGTAAACAAATAAGCATAGAGACTGATCAGATCCCCGCCGGCATCATCAGTCGCATAATCAGCCCATGCGCCCGAATGCGTATTCACCGCAAATGAACCCAAATGACGGTCCGCGCGTGTCGGATTCAGCGCAAAAAACTCATGCCCCTTATACTTGCCACCGGGCAACCATTCCGCAAGCAAATTATCCACCGCATTCAAAGCAGCATCAGCAACAGATTTAAAGTCTAATTTATTCATTTCAGACGGCCTTATACAAAATTTAGGCGTAAAAAAAGCCTGCCCCCCCCTCTAATGGAAAAGGCAGGTGGAAAAACATCCCGACATGGCGTATCGGAATCAGGGGTATTTCAAGACACAGTCACCAAAGCGACAGAATTAACGCAAAGCCAAGCCGGCACCGCCGCCCTCAGCTTCCAAATCAGCCCAAAACCTTAACCAAGGCTGGGCACGCGCAATTTTGAAATCCAGCGAACGGCGCTCCAAAGCCAACTGAGCCGCCAGCTTACGCGCCTCATCGGCAGTACGCGGCACCGACAACTCAAACGGAATCACCGAAGACGGCAGCTGCTTCGGGCAAACCGCCGATATAGCCGTCCGACCCGATACCAACGCATCAAAGGCACGGACAACCTGTAGATGAAATTTCGGACTAATCCACATCGCATAGCTGTAAACCAACTCACGGCAGGCGAAAGTCCCTTGATTTTTTCCAAAACCTTTAATGGTTTTAATAAGTGGTTGATTTTTCATTGAACCCCATATCTGGGGTTCACTAAGTGATTGATTTTTCATTGAACCGCAAATCTGCGGTTCACATTGTTCAAACTCCAACTCTCGAATTAGCTCAGATGTTTGCAATAATCTAAGCCACCGATTCGGCTCATATCGTTTTTCACCGCCTGAAACCTTATGCAAATCATTCAGGCAATACAAACCATCTGAAAGGCGAATGGTCTTATCGGCAATTACAATTTCATTCATTTCACACCTCAACTAATTCAGGCCAAATCTCTTGCCAGTCATCCGGGCGGAGGTCTTTGCGGGTAACCTCTCCATCGGTGGCGGCCTCAATCGCAGCACAACGGACTGGCGGAACGGGGCGGCGGCCTGAAGCCCAACTACTCACATCTGGCGCATGAGCATCGATTTTTTCGGCCAGCGCTACCAGCGAACCACGCCCGCCGCGCTTTAGGTATTCATTTAAATTCATTTTTATCTCCAACGTTTTTTATAGTTTAGCGAAACGCTAAATAAAAAGCAAGCGTTTCGCGTATAGTATAAATTTAGCAAATTGCTAAAATACAACATCAGAAAGGGAAAATTTATGAAAACTATCGAAGAAACCTACCGCCAACGCCTGCAAATGCTAATTGACGAATACGGCGGACAAGGCAAATTGAGCGAAGCCATCAACAAATCAGCCTCTCAAATTAGCCAATGGCTGAATGCCTCCCCTGATTCTCGAACCGGCAAGCCGCGCTCGCTCAAGTCTGAAACAGCGCGCGAGATAGAAATTGCCACCGGCAAACCGCGCGCATGGTTTGATCAGCCGTTGGATAGCGTAATGATGTTAGGTGATGGCTATATTGTGCCGGAAGGATATATTAAATTCAGTGTGTTAAATGTTAAGGCCACAATGGGTGTAGGAACATTAGACGATACACCGGTTGAGATTGTCGATTTTGTGGCCGTAGCTGAATCATGGGCAAAAACACATTTTGGCGGCGCAATATCACGCATCCACATCATTACTGGCACAGGCGATTCGATGAGTGGCACAATAGAGTCCGATGAAATCCTATTTGTAGATACCGGGATTGATTATTTTGATGGAGATGGGCTTTATGTTATCCATACTCCAGCGGGCAGAAGAGCCAAACGCCTGCAAATGACCTCAACCGGGGTTTTGCTGATAATAAGCGATAACCCCAAATACCGCGATGAAGAAGTTCGCCCGGAAGATGCGGATAATATTCATATTATTGGGAAAATAAAGGGGAGCTGGGGTTTTAAACAATTTCGATAACGCCATTTCTCTCAATAAAGGCTACCTGAAATTTCAGGTAGCCTCTTTTTTATATTTTTTTGCAAAACGCTAAAAAATATTATCTTGCAAATCAAAACGCTATAAAATAATACGCGTTACGCTATTGCTTATATATTAGCGTTACGCTAATATTGATTCCATCAAAACGAAACACCAAGGAATCAAAAAATGAAAACGAAAAGCACCCTGCAAATACTGAATGCCGAATTAAACACCTGCAAAGCAAACGCCCCGCGTGAAAAAGTAATGGTGGCCGGCGGCTGGTTTATCAAAGAAACAGCCGAACAGACCAAAAAAGACCTGAAAGAGTTTAAGGCGTTTGTGAAAGAAAAATTTAGGCAGCAGGCTTCCGACTTGGTCGTCTATTTCGGCCACTCAAGGCAAAAGGCCGAAGCCGCCGCCCTGGAAACGGCAAGAAGCCGCATCAAATGCTGGAAAGAAGCGAAGGCATAAGACACCCCACCCCCGAAAGGGGCGGCAGCCGGAACGAAACGGCTACCCGCAAAAACAGGCGGCCAGTTTTTCGACGCGCGTCAGCTTCGGCAAATCCGCCGAATCGACATTTAGTTTGATATAGGCCGCCAGTTGTGCGGGATTGTGCAGACAGGCAGGCGGATGGGAATCATCAGCCGCGATATTCCGGGAATTCCCCAGCAAAGTACGCAGCGGCCCGTTCGCAAAGCGTCATTTCCCGCTGCGGCGGGTATGTAGGCGGCATCCGGTTCAACATAGCGCAGGCGGCCAGATAGGCCGGATGGGCAAGCAGGCCGATGGCATCGGAATCGGCAGGCAGCATTTCGTTCATCCGGAATTTGATCTGCGCCGTATCCAAATCCGGTAAATCCGCATACAGCCGCGAATAGGAAACAAACGCCTGTTTGGACTGCACAGCCTTAACGCCGGGAGCGTAAACAAACTGCAAAACAGAAACCGCTGCTACTGCCAATCCGAGGCAGGTTGCAGAAGCAAACGAAGCCATAACGGAGGCGGAAAGCAGCAGCAGCAGCATGGAACACAGCTTATCCAGTCTGCCCCAAAACTTGTACATCATTTTTTCGTAACAGAAAGAATAGGCTACCTTAAAAACCAAATCTTGGCACTCTTCGTCGGACATTTCGACACCTCGCACAGTTATTTCCCCGGCGGCTCAACCGGTTTCGGCGGCACTATGCGCGGAACGTGGCTCTCCCGACTCGGAGTCGGGCTGTTTGGCGCAGGCGGCAGGGAAGGTTGGTTAGACATATTTCACCTCTTTGTGGTGGGGTTGATTGGTACTCGTATCTTACCACGACGCAAGCGTGCGTTAAACGCCAAGCCGTTGCAAGGACGGCAAAAATTTGAAACTCCTGCCATGCGGCAGGCCGACAGAAAAGGAAAATACCCATGAAAATCTACCCAGTCATGCTGCCGTGCCACGGCGGCGAAGACGTCGAAATCGCCTCCATCGCCGAAACAGAAGATGGACGGTGCACCATCCTCCGAAACCACATTCAAACCGACAACAAGGCGGACGCGCTGGAAATCATCCGCCAAAGCTGGCCGCAAGCCTATATCGGCGAATCGGTGCGCGAACTCGACTAAAGGGGCGGGGAAATGGCAAAGATTTTTAACTGGCTCCTGTTTTCAACATCCCTACTCATCATTGCCGCATACGGCGGATGCGAGGCACAACCCGCGAACACCGCGCCGCAAACATGGAATGCCGAGCAGGCGGCGCAAGACATTGCCGAAGAAATTCAAAAATCCCTCGCCGATGTAGATATCTACTTCGGACGACCCGACTAAACAAACAAAAGGCCGTCTGAAATTCAGACGGCCACACAAAGGGTAAAAAATGAAAATACGCTACATCTTAATTGCCATATTAATAGCAACAGCAGGCTACATGACAGGCAAAGCGACAGCCAAAGAAACAATTACAGTCAACATCGAATGCCCGCAGGAAGGCTGCGGTTTTATCGATTTTGATAAAAATCCCGAACTAATCGGAGGCGGTCTCGTTCTCGAACCAACAGACCCGAAATAACCATGCCGGCAATAATAATCTTAGCTTTACTCATTATCCAAATCGCCGTCGAACGCATCACCGGAATCCGATTCCGAAAATGGATAGACGGCACCCCACGGAAATAAAACCATGGCAACCAATAAACGCCCGAGCCGTTGAGAGGACGGCATTCCGTTTGAGCAAAACACAGGAATCAGCCTGATTAATTACAACCAATTCCGTAAGGATTTAGTGCAGGCAGAAATCATATAAAGGCATAAAGAAAATGAGCAAAAATCCAAAGCAGCGAGAATTTACATTTAAATATAAGTTTGGCGGAAAAGATTGGTCGGCATCTGTATTTGCTGACAGCGTTGAAGAAGCCAAGCGGAAAATCAGAGCGCAGGCAGCTGCGGTTTACGAGGGTGAAATCGTGGCAAGGTTACCCGTTATGATTAAGGCATCTTGGATTAATCGTTTGATGGGATGGGTGAAGACCAAATGAAAATACTTGACCCCTGCTGCGGCAGCCGCATGATGTGGTTTGATAAGCAAGACCAGCGTTGCCTGTTTGGCGACCTGCGCACCGAAAGCCACTACCTGAAAGACCGTGGCAACCTGCGCCACCTCGAAATCCACCCGGATGTGCGGCTGGACTTTACCGCGCTGCCATTTGCCGACAACAGCTTTAATTTGGTGGTTTTCGATCCGCCGCACCTTGTACGGGCCGGGAAAAAATCATGGTTGGCCAAAAAATACGGCCAGCTCACCCAAGACTGGCGCGACGACATCAGCCAAGGCTTCGCCGAATGCTTCCGCGTGCTCAAGCCCAGCGGCGTGCTGATTTTTAAGTGGAACGAAGACCAAATCAAAGTGCCGCAGATTTTGGCGCTCACGCCGCACCAACCTCTATTCGGACATCCCACCGGCCGCCACGGCAAAACGCATTGGTTCACGTTTATGAAAGAGGCCGTCTGAAAATGCGCGAACTATCCCTGTTTAGCGGTATAGGCGGCGGCATCTACGGCTCGCTGATACTTGGCTGGGAAACGGCCGCCTACGTTGAAAAAGACGAATACTGCCAAGCCGTCATCCGCCAGCGGATTGCAGACGGCTGGTTTAACCAAGGAAATATTTATGGAGACATCGCAGAGTTCAACCGGCACCACGCCGCCGAATATGCCGGCACCATCGACGTACTCACAGGCGGATTCCCCTGCCAGCCTTTCAGCCTGGCTGGCAAACGCAAGGGCACAGACGACGAACGCTACCTGTTCGCTGAAATTGTCAAAACGATTGAGGTTGTACAACCGCGAATTTGTTTTTTTGAAAACGTCCCCGGCCTCCTCACCAGCCCGGCCGTTATCGAAATTTACTGCACGCTCGACAGGCTCGGCTATCGACCCAAACCCCCATTGGTGCTTGGAAGTGCTGACTGCGGAAACATCCACAAACGAGAACGCGTGTGGATTTACGCCGCCCGTCAGGATACCGACCATCGGCGCGAACGAATACAAAGGGGCGGGGCGGGCGAGATACAGGGGCAGCCCAGAGTATCGCGGAGCGAAAGCGTCAGAAGGTTTGAGGACATCCTTTGCCGACCCGATATACCTGACCCCCTCTTTTGCGGAGTGGATGATGAATTTCCCGATTGGCAGCAGCGGCTTAAAGCCGTTGGCAACGGACAAGACCCAATCGTAATGGCAACCGCGTTCAACCTTTTACACGACTATATCGAAAGGGAAAATTAAACGATGGCAACAGTAAACATCCTCATCAGCGACCAACCGGACGGCCTGTTTATCAAACTGACATCGGACGAACTAATGCCGAAAGATGGCGAAGACGGCGGCAGCATTGCCCAGAACGCAGGCCTTATCTGCCTAGCTATCCTTAAACGCGAAATACGGCAGATAACAGGCAAAGAACCAGTTTTGATTGATATCCAATAACCCGCGCAACAACTACCAATCCGACAGGCGGCGGAAATACCGCCTGATGAAGATTCGAAAGGCAGGAAGAAGATGAAAAAATCTATATTAGTGGCATCACTTTTAAGCATCATCGGATGCTCAGAAGTAGAAAATTTAAATGATAAATTATCTATTCAGGAAATCTGCACAAAAAGAGAAGCAATAAAAGAAAGACGGGAAGATTATAAAAACGTCTTTTTACAATGCATGAACAGTCCAAAACGTCTGCAAACTGCTACCGATGATGAAGCGGATATTGTTACAGAATGTAGAATCACTGCGTCTGCCTTATACGATGTTGATTATAAAGAAGATGAATTTATGAAAAAAACAGACATTTATTATCGAGATTGTTTAAAACTCAAACAATAAAAAGGACCAATAAAAAATGACCGAATATGTTTTCAAAATCTACACAGATGAAAATGGCGTGAATTTTAAATCACCTAAAGATTTACAACCATCTGAAGAAACTGTAACCGAAATCTTAGCCGCTTGCGCTGCCGGATTGGTAGAAATATTTATTAAGGATATTTCAAAACATATTAATGACAATCCAAGCGCATTTATTGAATCTGCAGAAACTATGCTCAACAACGCTGCTTTCCTAGCAGGAGAAATAAAATCATAAAGGACCGAGAAAATGTCAAAAATGCCAACAGAAACTAGGCTGATGCTAATCCACGGAAACACTCACATCCCACTGGAAACCGTAGCAAAAGAATATTTGAACCTCAGCCCTGAAGTAGCACGCCGGAAAGCAAATGCACAAAGCTTGCCATGGCCGGTAATCTCAGCCGATGGAAACAAGAAAAGCCCCAAGTTTGTAAGCGTTTCAGCCCTGGCCGAATGGCTAGACCAAATCGAAAGCAAGGCGAAAGACGAATGGGCAAGAGTAAGAAATTAAAAAAAGGCCGTCTAAGTTTCAGACGGCCTTTTCTTTCAGGCGAAAAAAGAGCGATCAGGCTGCTCAGCCCTAACAATTTCATCAGCCTCTTGCAGAGCTTCCATCATCTCCAACACCGGAGGCCTTGCCCGAAGATTGGTATATCGCCTCATACTCTCCCAATCTCCATGTAGCGTGAACTGCTGCATCACTGGGATCGACAAACCCTTTTCAGCCAACCTTGTCGCCCCTTCATGCCTTAAATCATGAAACCGCAGATCATCAATCTTAAGCTCACGACACGCACGCTGCCACAAAGAGCCGACACTCCTGCCCTTATAACCACCAAGCAACAAATCGCCATTCTGCACATTCATTTGCCGCGCAACCTCAGGAGAGCGCATCAAATTAATCACAGCCATTGCCTCATCAGATACCATAAAAGCCTTGTCGTTACCCTTGCTCCCTCTTGGATTTTTCAAATCTCGCACAAGCCAAAGACGGTTTGTCTCATCAAAATCAGACCATCGCAATCGCGCAATCTCATCAAGACGGCGGCAGGAATAAATCGCAAACCACATAATCAGGTGCATCGGCAGGCGTTTCGGATTCACGACCACACGCCGCCATGCCCTCAAGAAATAAACCGTTAATTTCAAAAGCTCATCGTTATTAGGCAAGCGATCACGCCGGCGTGCCTTACCGATGACACGCGCCCTGCGTAAACCCTCCATTGCAACATCAAGCTCAGCCCATGATACATCAAGCCCCCAAACGAAATGCGCGTGCTTAATAATTGAGCGCATATACTGCAAATCACCGTTGATCGTAGATGCAACCACCGGCTTAATACCAAGCTCAGGGCAACCCTTCTGCCGGGCAAAGGCAAAAGCAGAGTAATCAGCACGCGTTAATCTATCCAGCCGCTTATTGGCTATATCAAAATTTAAAATAAAATTGATAACCCCAAGCTTTGTTTCACTGTAATTCGTCCGAACTTCATCAACATACCGCTTTGCAGCCTCCCTGAGCGTAGGGCATAATTCACGCTTGCCATCGTTAAAAAGCAGGTCAGGATTTGACTCAATCTCAAATTCACGCCGCTTTGCCCACTCAGTCGCAAGCGATTTTTTAGAAAAAGTCCGGCTTTCCGAATATGGAGGATAGCCCTCCCTTTTCACACGCACCTGCGCCCTGTAAACAACAGCACCCGACGGATTTGTCCTTTTGGTTATAGTAGCCATTTTTGCACCATGCGGAATAAATATTTAATGGTGCAAGTATGGTACAACAAAAGAACAGATAAAGCACAAAATAAGCGTATAAAAACAGATAAAATACAAAAGAGAATTTTATAAAAATTATTACAAAACAGATAAATGACTAATTTAAAAGAAAATACTAGATTGATACTAGCTCCCATGCAGGGGCTGGTGGACGATGTAATGCGCGACCTGTTGACGCGTATCGGCGGATTTGACGAATGCGTCAGCGAATTTGTCCGCATTACGCACACGGTCCACTCACGCGCCACTTGGCTTAAATATGTTCCCGAAATCGCCCATGCCAACCGCACGACGGCCGGCACGCCCTGTACTGTCCAGCTTTTAGGCAGCGATGCGGAAAACATGGCCGTCAACGCTTTGGAAGCCGTGCGTTTCGGTGCGGACAAAATCGACCTCAACTTCGGCTGCCCCGCGCCGACGGTCAATAAACACAAAGGCGGTGCGGTCTTGCTCAAAGAGCCGGACTTGATTTACCACATCGTCCACACCCTGCGCCAACGCCTGCCGCAACACATTCCGTTGACGGCCAAGATGCGGCTCGGTTATGAAGACAAAAGCCTGGCATTGGAATGCGCTTCCGCGATTGAAAACGGCGGCGCATGCGCGTTAACCGTCCATGCACGCACCAAAGTCGAAGGCTACGAACCGCCGGCACATTGGGAATGGGTGCGCAAAATCCGTGATGCAGTCAATATTCCTGTTACCGCCAACGGCGATGTGTTCAACCTTCAAGACTATCTCGATATTAAAAGCGTCAGCGGCTGCAACAGCGTGATGCTTGGGCGCGGCGCGGTGATTCGTCCCGACTTGGCGCGGCAAATCAAACAATATGAAAACGGCGAAACAGTGAAAGACACCGACTTTGCCGAAGTCTCTTCATGGATAGTCCAATTTTTCGACTTGTGCCTTGCCAAAGAAGCCAGCAACAAATATCCGGTTTCCCGTTTGAAACAATGGCTGGGCATGATGAAAAAAGAGTTTGAACAGGCGCAGGTATTGTTTGACCGCATCCGCGCCATCAAAGAAGCGGATGAAGTGAAACAGATTCTGCTGTCGTTTGAACAAGAGATGCATTCATGATTAAAAAAGGCCGTCTGAATTTCAGACGGCCTTTGATTTCATCACCTACATACATAATCGGCCAACAGTCTGCCTTTTTCCGCACTGGCTGCATTAGCCATGTTTACCTGTCTGGTCTCAGGGCCATTCTTAGATTTCAGGGCTTCGCCATATTTTCTGGCAAATTCTTTATTGGCACTGGTCACCCTTGACTCGGTAGAATCCAACATGAAGCCGTCTTGCTCATATTTGCCTTGCGCAGTAATAATCAAGATATTTTCAGGCGAAGGATAATCCGGAAAATCAATATAGTTGGTAACCAGCTTGTAGGAAACGCCTTTGCCGTGTTTCATATCCTGACAGATGCCGTTAGGCGCGGTAAAGACTGCATGGCCGATCCGGCTACGCCCGAAATCGTAAAAATCGATTCTCTTCGCAGAAGCCAACAGTTTTCTATCGTTGCCGTCATTGATATTTAATGACTTGCCGTTTACCAAAAACAAGGTCGGCAACAAGGGGCTGCCATGAGAGGCTTCCAAATTATATGCTTCGCCCAACAGCTTACCCTGACGATACACAGTCAAAACAGGCTTTTTCAGACCATTTTCCGGATTACCGGTTTTCTTAAAAGAAATCTCCTGAACCACATTGCCAAATTCATAATAAGGCCGCGACTGCACGCCTGTTTTCGTGTCCTGCAGGGCGCTCCAGTCACCGCCCGTAGTTTGGGCGCACGCAGTCACAGCAGCAAACAGAATACCCGATAATAAAACTTTAGAATGTTTCATTCATAAACTCCTTCTCAAGTAAACAAAAGAACGGATGTGTGCCTTTACTGCCTAATTTTGTTTCTTTATTAAAATTTTAGAACCATTGCACTAACTTAGTAAGGGATTAAAGAACAGGCCGTCTGAACATTCAGACGGCCTTGATTAACCTCAAATTTTAAGAAGCCAAAACGCGGGGGAAGAAAATTTCATTTTCCAAGTGGATATGATCTTTCAAATCGTCCACCATCTCTTTGGCCAATGTGTACAAACGGGTCCAGCTGCCACAAGCGCCTTCAGGAAGCTCAAAATTGTTGGTCAATTCTTCCAGACGCGCGATGGCTTGGTCGTGTTCTTCATGCTCGTGCATCATCACGCTGATGGGCATTGCTGCGCCACGGCCCACGCCCTGATTAATCATCGGGAACAACATGCGCTCCTCTTTCATCATGTGCATCAACAGCTCGTTTTGCATATAGGCCAACAAATCGGCCACTTCGGCAGGGAAAGTATCGGCATGAACCTGCGCCACTTTTTGCGCCAGCGGAACCAACTCTTCAAACTGGGCGCGGTGAACGTTGTGATAACGTTGCAGGATATGGTCAATCGTAGAATTGAAAGGCGCGGTTTCCCAAAGGGTAAAGTCGGTCATGGCTGTGTTCCTTTAAAGATTTATATTGAATGAATGTTAGGCGTAAGGATACACGCAGCAATCAGCTTTGTATAGTTTTTTAATTGTTTAATTAATTGATAATAAAAGTTATTTTCAAATTTAAAATAACAAACAGGCCGTCTGAAACATAAGGCTAAAGTTTCAGACGGCCTGTCCTTTTCTTAAATAATCCAACGATATAACGCAATCATCACCGGCATGGTTACCACACAAAGCAAGGTTGTCAGCCCGTAAATCGCGCTGGCTTTTTGGGCATTTTTGCCGTAAACAACCGCCATTTGGGTAACTGTCGAGGCGGCAGGCGAAGTTGTTGCCAAAAAGCTGATTAAAACAACCGTATCCGCATGCGCATCATGATGGGCAAAACCACAAACTTTGACGGCGAAAAGCAATAATATCGGAATCAAAATCAACCTTAAAAAAGCAACAAGATACAGCCTCGGCGTCCACATAATCGAGCGCAGCGGCAAAGAAGCCAAAAGCATGCCCGCCACCAACATGGCAACCGGGCCAATCATGCCGCCTACCGTCGCCAAAGTATTATCGACAATATGCGGCAGCTTGATTTGAAAGGTAAACATCAGCAGCCCGACCAACATGGATAAGATGTTGATATTGGTGAAAATGGTTTTCCAAGCCACATTGCCTCGGCCGCAAATCAATAGGCGCAGATGCGTCCAAAACAAAAACGTCTGCACCATGATAAAACCGCTGGTGTAAATCACCCATTCCGCACCAAAGACCGACATTACCAAAGGGATAATCAGGTTGCCCGAATTACTGTACACCGTCGCCGCGTGTTCGAGCGCATCGAGTTTGAACAAGTGCTTAAACAACCTGCCCAAAACAATCAACACCACATGGAAAAACACTGCCAGCATGACGGAAAGCTTCAGCCCTTCAATAATCTGCGGCGTATTGTCCATCTGAAAAGCATGAATCATGACGGACGGGCTGATCAGATAAAGTGCGATAACAGAGAGCGTGTAGCTGTTTTCCGATTTCAACAGCCCGGCCTTCACCAAGGCCACGCCCATCAAAACAATCAGTGTCAGCTCGGTAATTTTTCCGGCAAGCAGGAAAGAGGTTTCCATAATAAAAAAAGCGGCAAAAACGTTGATTTTACGCTTCTACCGCTTCGCATGCCAAATTCAGACGGCCTCAACATTCAAGGCCATCTGAAATTTTCTACCACAGATAGGTTACGCTGGCTCCACCGCCTGCACCACCCTTAGATGCGCCAACAGCCGAACCTTTCACCAGCCATTTGCCGCTGGCAGATACTTTCGATACTCCGACAGCAAAACCGGCCTTTCCGCGCCAAACGCCGCTGCCAATGGATACTGCACCCTGTCCCGGCTGGTAAGCCTGTCCCAAATTACCCACCGCAATCGCAGCGGCAGAGCCGGCATCCGCACGGTCTTCCAGTTTTTTCATTTCTACACGTGTTTCAGCTCGTATTTGATTGATTTGAGCAGCCACCACCGACTCTTTTTGCTGACTGTCGGCCTGCCATCTTTCCGCAAGCCTTTTGACCTGAGCTACATTTACCGCATCCGTATCCTGAGTACCGGCAGCCACATGGGTAATTTGACGGCTGTCCTTTTCATTGCCAACCGAAACCGCGCCCAATGTCGATTTCCATGCCGTTTCTTCAGATTGACTTGCCGACTGTGTCGCAAAATCATAGCCTGCCTGCCCCGCAGCCGAATCTGCGATGCTTTGCGCACCCAGGGCCACTGCTTTTTCGGCTTTACCTTTGGCTTGGAAACCAAGTGCCAAAGATTTCTCTTCCAAAGCCGATGCACCGCCGCCAACTGCTGTACCCCCTTCTTTACGCACGCTGGAGCTGGTGCCGACAGCCAGACCGTTCAAGGCCGTGGCGGAAGACTCAACACCCAAAGCCACACTGTTTACGGCATTTGATACCGCACGCGTACCGACCGCCACTGCTTGATAACCTTCTGCTTCAGCAGCCGATGCCAGCGCAAGTGATTGAGTCCCACGTGCTTTAGCTCGATCACCTAAGGCCGTTGCACTGAGCGCATCCGCCTCACTATCTCTGCCGATAGCTACTGCATCAATATTACTTGCCTGCGCGCCATTACCTACCGCAACGGCACGCAAAGCCGAAGCCTTGGACAGCAGGCCAACTGCAACGGATTGACCGCCAGAAGCAGCCGCTGCGCCACCGACTGCTACATCATTTGTTCCCTTGGCATGAGCCCGAAAGCCAACCGCCACCGACCGCAATGCCTCCGCCTTGGATTCGCCACCCAAAGCAGTTGCGCTCAAACCGGAAGCGGCAGAATCATAACCCAAAGCAGCCGCCTTATAGCCGCCTGCTTTAGCCTTGTCGCCAACTGCAGTGGCATTTTCGCCCGATACGGATTCTTTACCGACAGCCAAAGAACCCGTCTTGTGCATGGTTCCAGCAACGATACCTCCGTCCGCATACGCAGTACCGAAAAAAAGCGCTAAAGCCAAACACAAAGGTCTGAGCGATACATTCAGTTTCATCTTTATATTCTCCATTTTTTAAATATTAAAAATATCCCGTTCAATCTTATTAATACTTTTGAACTAGTTATATTGTATATATTTTTATTCTCATATTAAATAATTTGAATAGATATTTTGATTTGTGTCATAAATTTCAAACATCCTGGCAAATGTTCTTGTCCATCTTTCTAAACAGCCATCAGTTTCAGACGGCCTGAAGCCTTTTTCCAACAACCCGACATAATTTGCCCTATCGCAAAGCAAATCAATATAAATCTGTCCGTATATCCGCTATAATCAGCCATTTTCTTTAAACAGGAAACATCATGTCCCCCAGCCGTTTCAATCAAACGGGCCCCAAAATCGGCCTGAGCGTACGCCTTGCAGAAACCCAAGCTGAAATCGAAGCCGCCCAAAGATTGCGCTATCAGGTTTTTGCCCAAGAGTTGGGGGCGGAAATCGAAAGCGATGACGGCCGTGATGTCGATCCTTATGATGAGCATTGCCACCACCTGCTTGCCTTCGACGATGCAACCGGCGAAGTTATCGGCTGCTACCGCCTGATTACCGAAGAAACCGCGAAAAAAGTCGGCGGCTGGTACAGCGAGCATGAATTCGACCTTGAGCCTTTGAAAGACATTCTGCCGCAAACCGTCGAACTCGGTCGCGCCTGTACCCACCCGGACTACCGCAACGGCGGCTTGGTCATGCTGTTGTGGACCGGTTTGGTCAAATTCATGAAAGACGAAAACCTGCGCTTTATGATTGGTTGCGGCAGTATCGAAATGCGCGACGGCGGCAACGATGCGGCGAGCCTGTATCATGCTTTGAAAGACAAATACCTCGCTCCGGAACAATGGCGCGTCAAACCACTCAACCCGCTCAAATGGGACAGCATCACGCCGTCTGAAAATCCGCCTGTACCCGCACTGATCAAAGGCTATCTCAAAGCAGGCGCGTGGTTTTGCGGCGAGCCTTGCGTCGATGAAGCATTCAACTGCGCGGATGTGCTGATCATGATGGACATCAGCCACCTTTCCGACCGCTACTTGCAGCGTTTTGCCCCTAAAACCGATTCATAATAAAAGGCCGTCTGAAACTTCAGACGGCCTGCCTAATCTTTATAAAAAAAAACACACACAATGACCGCCAAAATCCGTTTTATCTTCCGTCTTCTCTGTATTGCCGTCTGCCTTTTGTACGGCATGGCCGAAATGTTTTTTCTGTTTCCCTTTTACAGCAGCAAACGCAAACTGCGCGCAATCCAATTATGGTCGCTGCGCGTACTCGCTTCCTGCGGCATGAAACTGCAAACCTTCGGCACACCGCCGCAAGAAGGCCGCGGTCAGCTGATTATCAGCAACCATATTTCATGGTTGGACATTATGGCGGTCAACGGCGCTTTTCCCGGCCGTTTCGTGGCTAAAGACGATGTAGCCAAATGGCCGGTGGTCGGTTATCTCGCCACACAGGCGCAAACGGTTTACGTCTCGCGCAACCGCGGCATCAAAGGCAATTCCGCCAAAATCGCCGGCGTAACCGAAGCACTGAAAAACGGCGATACCGTCACCATTTTCCCCGAAGGCACCAGTACCGAAGGCCGTGAAATCCTGCCGTTCAAACCCAGCTTTTTTCAGACGGCCTATGATGCAGGCGTACCGATTATTCCAGCACTCTGCCGCTATCCGAATCCGGACGGCAGCAGCCCTAATCCGCACACTGCCTACTACGGTGACATCAGCCTCTGGCAATCTATCTGCATGGTCATCAGCCAGCCTTCCAGCACGGTCGAGCTGCATTTCCTCGATCCGATTGAAGCGGGAGAAGACCGCTACGCTACTGCGCTTCACATACACGCCCTGTTGAGCGAAAAGCAAAAACAGTTGGGTTGATCAAAAAAAGGCCGTCTGAATGTTCAGACGGCCTTTTCCATTATCTTATGTCTTAAGATGAATATTGTTGTCTTAAGATGAATATTGTACCGAATCGCTACCGCTTTTCTTTTGAATAAATTCAATTTTGTAGCCGTCCGGATCTTCGACAAACGCAATCACAGTCGTGCCATGTTTCATCGGACCGGCTTCACGCACCACTTTGCCGCCCATTTCTTTGACACGTTCGCACGCGGCGTAAGCATCATCGACTTCAATCGCGATGTGGCCGTAAGCATCGCCTAAATCGTAAGATTCGGTATCCCAGTTGTGGGTCAGTTCCAAAACAGTATGGTCCGCCTCATCGCCATAACCGACAAAAGCCAAAGTAAAACGGCCTTCAGGATAATCACGGCGGCGCAGCAGTTGCATGTTCAATACATTTTGATAGAAATCCAAAGAGCGTTCGAGATTGCCGACACGCAACATAGTATGAAGCAAGCGCATGATTTTGTTCCTTTCTGAATTATGTTTGGTCATGGATTATAACATATCGGGCATTTACCCTCCTCTTCTTAGAAAATGCCGATACTTAAACCATGTAAAAATGAAGCGCATCCCTATCGCCATTTGAATTTAATTGATTAACAAGCACACCGACTGACTAAATTGCTATAATCGCCACACTTACAACACAACACTTCAAACCGTCATGAAAACCTTTGTTCTCCCAGATACCCGTCCTTATCCGCAGAGCCCTATCAAAAACTACCTTCTGCTCAATGCCTATCAGCTGGCGCACAATTCCTCCTCCGCATCACGCAAACTTTCGGCCGGCCAACTACAAACCGAAATCCGCACCATGCTCAGCCAAAACCATTACATCAACCTTTCATTGGCGATGACCATGGCGCCCGATGTCGGCACTTACACCAGCCTGATTCAAAGCGTAGGCGAAGTCCTGAAGGCAGAAAACGATAACGAAGCCCAATGGTTTGCCCTGCCTGTCGTTTTGGTCGCCGGTTGCAAAAAAGAACAAACCCTGCCGCTCACGCTGCCTACCGAATCCCTCTTTGCCTGCCTGCAAAACTACCCCAACCTGCGTACCCTCACGCAAAACACACAATGGCTGCCTTACCTCGTCCAATCTACTGACTTGAGCAGCGTTACCCCAGGCGAGTGGTTCCAAGCCAAGCAAAACGATGAAGCGGCAGGCGCATTCCTGCAAAAGTTTGAATACAAACCATTGACGCTGCCCGAAGGTCAATCCGTCCATGTTGTTTACGCGCTGGGCTACGGCAATAAAGACATTCAGACGGCCTTGGGTCTCAACCTGCAACAGGCGGGCCTGCCATTGATGCAGGTTTGGCAAGAACATCTCGCCCTTGAAGGCGTTACCCTCTTTACCAACCCGCTCTCGCCCAATACGCCGCTTGACGCGCTTACCGACGGCAGCCACACCCGCCAACGCATGGCCATGGACGTTTTTGCCACCAACGCCATCCGCGCCATCCGTATGCAAAGCCCGCGCGTCGGCGTTGTCGCCGCAGCGAAAGCGGATGGTAAACTCCAGTTCAGCTTCAACGCGACAGACAGCGCGTTTGAAATCGTTCCGCAGACCTTCACATGGGAGCTGGCCTCAACCGACAATATCGCCATCGTTCAGCAAAACTTCCTCGACCTGATGGCCGAATGCCGAATCGAACACCTCTACCTGCTGCACAACCCACTGGGCGAAAACGAGAACATCCCTACTTATGCCCAAGCGTTGAAACTGGAAGGCCATAATCCTTTCTTCAGCAATGTAAACTAAATTGAAAATGCAACACGCCAAGGCCGTCTGAAAACGGTTTAGCGTGTTGCATTGATTTTCAAACCTTACCGCTCATTTTCACGCATATGAAAACCCACAAAATCCTTTTCGTCTGCCTCGGCAACATCTGCCGCTCCCCCATGGCCGAATACGTCCTGCGCCATCACGCCCGCGAAGCAGGCATGGGCAATGCCGTCATTACAGCCAGCGCAGGCACATCGGGCTGGCACGACGGAGAAGACATGCACGAAGGCACGCGCTGCGCACTCAAGCAACACGGCATCGACCCGTCAGGCTTTACCAGCAGCAAAATCAAACCCAGCGATGCCGAGCATTTCGACTACATCATCGTGATGGACGACAACAACCTCAGAGAAACCGAAAAGCAGCTCGGTTTCCACCCCGGCAAAATCTTCAAACTGACCGACCTTATCCCCGACTCAGGTTACAACCACGTTCCCGATCCGTGGTACACAGGCAACTTTGACGAAACCTACCGTCTGGTCGATGCCGGCAGCTTGGCCTTATTGGAAAAATTGAAACAGGCTTAAACCGGCTTTAACAAAAAAAGGCCGTCTGAACAGGTATCCGCAAAAGCCATGCTTTCGTGATTACCTGTTCAGACGGCCTTTATCTATGACCGCAATCAACCTACGCGATAAAACGCCAGACTGCCTAATAAATTCGGCAAATGTTTGACCTGTCGGTTGCCCGTCATAACCGCACGTTCCAGCACGCGAATTTTATTTTTGGCACACAATAAATCGAAGTCTTTAAGGGTACACCAATGGATATTGGGCGTATCGTACCAATGATACGGCATCCGCTCGGAAACCGGCATATGGCCGCCAACGGCGATTTGAAAGCGGTTGCGCCAGTAGCCGAAATTAGGGAAGCTGACGATGGCCTGCTTGGCCACGCGCATCAGGCAGCGCAGGATTTTTTCCGTGTTCTGCATCGCCTGAATGGTTTGGCTCAAGACAATCACATCAAAACTTTGATCGCCAAAAGCCACCAAACCTTCTTCCAAATCGGCTTGAATGACGTTCACGCCGCGGGATATGGCGGCAATCACGCTGTCGGTATCGATTTCAACGCCGTAGCCGGTGCAATTTTTATGTTCCACCAACGCGGCCAACAGTTCGCCGTCGCCGCAGCCTAAATCGAGTACGCGGCTGCCTTCGGGTATCCAATCGTAAATGAGTTGCAAATCGTCGCGCAGATTCATTTTTGGCAGTCCTTGTAAACGTTGTTCATATAAGCGGCAACCGCGCGGATATAGGCTTCGTCTTCCATCAAGAAGGCATCGTGGCCGTGATTGGATTTGACTTCAATGTACTGCACGGATTTTTGCGCGGCGATTAATGCCTTGACCAATTCATGCGAACGTTGCGGCGAGAAGCGCCAATCGGTGCTGAAGCTGGCAACAAAAAACTTGGCCTGCACATTCTCCACGGCGCGCGTGAGGTTGTGGCCGTAATCGGCGGCCGGGTCGAAGTAGTCGAGTGCCTTGGTCATCAGCAGATAAGTATTGGCATCGAAACGGCCGACAAACTTGTCGCCTTGATAGCGCAGATACGATTCCACTTCAAATTCAACGCCATAGCCATATTGATAGCCGTCTGATTTTAAATCGCGGCCGAATTTTTTACCTAAGCCGTCTTCGGCAAGATAGGTGATGTGCCCCATCATGCGCGCAATACGCAAACCGCGTGAAGGAACGGTATGATGGCTACGGTAATTGCCTTCATGGAAATCTGGATCGGTCAAAATGGCCTGACGGGCAACATCGTTAAACGCGATATTTTGAGTGGAAAGTTTAGGCGCAGAAGCGATAACGAGCGCGTGGGCAACGCGTTCAGGCAAAGAAATCGTCCATTGCAATGCCTGCATACCGCCCAAACTGCCGCCGACAATGGCCGCCCATTTTTGAATGCCGAGGTAATCGGCAAGCATGGATTGGGACTTCACCCAGTCTTTGACGGTTACAACCGGAAAATCCGCACCGTATTCGCGGCCGGTTTCAGGATTTTCAGACAAAGGACCGGTACTGCCGTCGCAGCCGCCCAAGTTGTTCAAACCGACTACAAAAAAGCGTTCGGTATCGATGGGTTTGCCGGGGCCGACCATATTGTCCCACCAACCGGCGTATTTATCCTCCGCACTGTGCTTGCCGGCAACGTGATGATTGCCTGACAGGGCGTGGCAGATAAGGACAGCATTGCTTTTGTCGGCATTGAGTGTGCCGTAGGTTTCAATCATCAGGTCGAAACGGGGTAAGGTTTTGCCGTTTTCCAGTGCAAGCGGTGTGTCAAACGGGATTTTCTGGGGCGTTACAATGCCCACTGAGGCATTTGTTGTCATTTGTAATTTCCAAGTGAAGCGGCAAAGGGGTATTATAACGTTTCGTTTTTGTTTTGTGCATGAGGCTTCAGACGGCCTGCCCTGATTAAAGGCAATATTTTTGGGAGAATGTGAAATGATAGGCAGGCTTTTGAGATTTTTTTTCTTTTGCGCCATAGCGGCATTGATTGTGAACCGTTTGTTCAGCCGCAAACAAAAGCGCACCATTCGGGAAATCGCCAAAATCAGTGCGTGGGTATTGCTAGGCGCGGCGGCCGCTACGCTGTTTTGGTATCTGATGATGCTATTTTTTAAGCATATTCCCAATTCTTATTGAAATAAAATATAAAAGGCCGTCTGAAAACCTTAATCCAACGTTTTCAGACGGCCTTTTGATGTTCAAACTTAAAACAGCTCTTCCGGAATCTTGCAAACTGGAATCGGGTTGACTTTGTGCTGCATGGCTTTGTGCAATCGGGTATAAATTGCCAAAACTTCGCGCTGCCTGCCTTCAAAATCTTCAGGCTTATGGCTGTCGTACACACTCATCGCCCATTCGAGTTCGGGATAAGATGCGCCCATTTGCTCTTCATCGGTACGCTCGGTATCCCAAAGTCCGTCCGTCGGTACGGCTTTTTGAATGTCTTCCGATACGTCCAGCTCGGCTGCCAACGCGTACACTTGAGTTTTGGTCAAATCGGCAATCGGGCTGATGTCCACACCGCCGTCGCCGTATTTGGTAAAGAAACCAACGCCGAAATCTTCAATTTTGTTGCCTGTCCCCGCCACCAGCAAACCATGCAACTGGCCGTAATAATAAAGCGTCGTCATGCGCAGGCGGCTGCGTGCATTGGCGAGTGCCAGCTGTTTATTGGGAAATTCGGTTTCGCTGACGTCAACGGTATTGGCAAACGTATCGAACGTTTGGGTCAAGTCGATGCTTTGCGCTTTTACATTGGGATAACGCTTTTTCAGACGGCCCATGTGTTCTTGTGCGCGGTTGACTTGGTCGGATTTCTGACGAATCGGCATTTCCAACAACAAAACCGACAAACCGGTTTGCGCGGCAAGTGTGGAAACCACGGCAGAATCGATGCCGCCGGATACGCCGACGACAAAACCTTTGGCACGCGCCTGCTCGGCGTAATCTTTGAGCCATTGAACGATATGGCGGATGATGGCTTGGGTTTGCATAGGGATAAATGTTCGCTTCAAATAAAACGAATGATAGCCTGATTTGCACTTGTCTGAAAGACGACAGGGTATAATGCCCTTTTTATTTCTTGCACACACACCATGTCCAAACCCATCCTTCTGCGCTGGCTCGTTGTCTGCCTGATTCCGCTCGCCACCCTTTTGTGGTTTGCCCTCAACCCGCTCGAAGACAAAACGCAACACCTCATCAACGGCATCATCCTTGCCTGCGAAGCCACGTTCCTATTTAAATTCGTCCTCTTTGACGTCATTAAACACCACCTCAAACAAGAGCCCGAATTGAAACGGCAAAGCATTTGGATGTTTATCCCGATTGTTTTGCTGATTGTCTATTTATTCCACTATTTCGGCGCATTCTGATATTTTCAGACGGCCTTGGGCATATTTTTCCATGAACACCACCCCACCTTATACCTGCTGGATTTTCTGCAACGTCATCGACAACTTCGGCGACATTGGCGTTTCATGGCGACTGGCGCGTATTTTGCAACGCGAACTCGGCTGGCAAGTGCATTTGTGGACAGACGACTTCCCATCCCTTCAGGCACTCTGCCCTGACTTGGCCTCGATTCCCAATATCCATCAAGGCATCGGCATTCACGCTTGGCAAGCCAACCATGCCGAAGATACCGATACAGCCCCTACCCCCGACATCGTCATCGAAACCTTCGCCTGCGAACTGCCCGACAACGTTCAAACCATCATCCGCCGACACCGACCACTTTGGCTCAACTGGGAATACCTCAGCGCGGAAGACAGCAACGAGAGGCTGCACTTAATGCCCTCACCCCAGGCCGGCGGCATACAGAAATATTTTTGGTTTATGGGTTTCAGCGAAAAAAGCGGCGGCCTGCTGCGCGAACGCGATTACGCCGAATCTGCCGGCTTTGATACGGAAGCCTTACGCCGACAACTCAAACTTCCCGCAAAAAATGCGCCCGAATGGCTGCTTTTCGGCTATCAAAGCGATATTTGGGCAAAATGGCTGACCATGTGGCAACAGGCCGGCCAACCCATTACTCTGCTGTTGGCAGGTACGCAAATCATCGCCAGCCTGAAAAACAGCGGCCTAGTGCCGCAAAATGCCCTGCTTGAAGACGGCGATATGTATCAGAGCGAACACGTTACCCTGATCAAAATCCCTTTTGTCCCTCAACAGGATTTCGATAAACTGCTCAACCTTGCCGACGGTGCCGTCATACGCGGCGAAGACAGCTTTGTTCGCGCCCAACTCGCCGGAAAACCTTTCTTTTGGCACATCTATCCACAAGAAGAAAATATCCATCTCGACAAGCTGCACGCGTTTTGGGACAAAGCGCATCAGGTTTATCCGGATGTTGTCGCCACGGCACACCGCCGCCTTTCCGACGAACTCAACAACGGAGAAGCACTCAGCGACAGCCAGCGCCTGCAGGCATGGCAAACCCTGACGGCACACCAAAACGAATGGCGGCAAAGCGCGGCAAAATGGCGGGACGGACTTTTTGCACAAAAAAGTGCCGTTGAAAAACTTGCCGCCTTTATTTCAAAGCACAAAAAAATACGCTAAAATAGCGCGTTTTATTACAACCGATTTGATTGGAAAACTACAATGAAAACAGCACAAGAACTGCGCGCCGGCAACGTATTCATGGTCGGCAACGACCCTATGGTTGTTCAAAAAACCGAATACATCAAAGGCGGTCGCTCTTCCGCCAAAGTCAGCATGAAACTGAAAAACCTGCTGACCGGTGCCGCTTCTGAAACCATTTACAAAGCCGACGACAAATTCGACGTCGTTATCCTGTCCCGCAAAAACTGTACTTACAGCTACTTTGCCGACCCAATGTACGTCTTCATGGACGAAGAATTCAACCAATACGAAATCGAAGCCGACAACATCGGCGACGCGTTGAAATTCATCGTTGACGGCATGGAAGACGTATGCGAAGTCACTTTCTACGAAGGCAACCCAATCTCCGTAGAATTGCCTACCATCATCGTTCGCGAAGTTGAATACACCGAGCCTGCCGTTAAAGGCGATACCTCCGGTAAAGTGATGAAAACCGCACGTCTGGTCGGCGGCACTGAAATCCAAGTGATGTCTTACATCGAAAACGGCGACAAAGTCGAAATCGATACCCGTACCGGCGAATTCCGCAAACGTGCTTAATCAGCCCGTAACACAAAAAGGCCGTCTGAATATTCAGACGGCCTTTTTCTCAATCTGCCTTATTGTTTCTTCAAGCCCTTGGCTTCGACAGTCGCAATCGTACCGTCAATGCCTTTGCTCTTAATCAGCTCGCCAAATTGGTTGCGGTATACCGTTACCAAGCTGGTACCGTCCACACGGATGTTGTAAATCTTATACGCACCGCCGCTTTGGTAAAGCTGGTAGGCCACTTCATACTTGGTGCCTTTTTTGGTCTGAATTTCCGAGAAAACGTCAAACTTATTGCCGTTTGCCGTCATCTTCGGCAACAGGCGCACATTCGCATCCGCCGCACCAATCAGTGCAGAATGCGAGTACATCGCAATCACCATGTCTTTAAATGCACGGATAAAATCGGTTTTCTGTTTGGCAGAAAATTCACGCCATGGCGCGCCGACAGCCAAAGCCGAAATACGTTCATAGTCCAAGTAACGGTTGGCATACTGCTCAACCTGTTTCACACGTTGCGCCTCTGTCAAAGACGTGTTGCGTGCAATTTTCAACACGGCATCAATGTTCTGCTGCATCTGCTTTTGCGCCGGATGCGTTTCCGCCGCCACATAAGGCGCGGCGATCACCATCGGTGCGGCCACAATCAAAGTCTGAAGAAAACGGTTCATGACGATATCCATCCAAAATAAAACCGCATTGTAAAAACAATCTATTCCAAAAAACTTAATTCTTTGTAAAAGCAGTCATGAGCAATGAAAAATCCTGCAATCAATTTTCAGACGGCCTGATAAAAATAAGATAACATGTGAACACTATTTTAAAAGGAAAAAGCCATGCCTTACGTCAACATCAAAGTAACCGGCGGCAGCGAAGCCCCGAATGCAGAGCAAAAAGCCGAATTAATCCGCGGCGTAACCGAATTACTCTCACGCGTTCTCAACAAAAACCCTGAGACAACCGTCGTCGTCATTGACGAAATCGATATGGACAACTGGGGCATAGGCGGCAAAAGCGTGACGGTTCGCCGTGCCGAAGCGCGCAATAAGTAAGCTTTGGCCGTCTGAAACCCTTTTAATTTACCCGCAAAAAGAGTACATTTACCCCCATTGTTAACAATTTTACGGAACACACATCATGGAGAAATTTCCCAAATCGTCCAAGCTGGATCACGTTTGCTACGACATCCGCGGCCCGGTTCATAAAAAAGCCCTGCAACTGGAAGAAGAAGGCAACAAAATCCTCAAGCTCAATATCGGCAACCCTGCGCCGTTCGGCTTTGAAGCGCCTGATGAAATTTTGGTTGACGTTATCCGTAACCTGCCGACCGCGCAGGGCTATTGCGACTCCAAAGGCCTTTATTCCGCACGCAAAGCCATCGTTCATTACTATCAAACCAAAGGCTTGCTCGACGTTACCGTCAACGACGTTTACATCGGCAACGGCGTCTCCGAGCTGATTACCATGTCCATGCAAGCATTGCTCAACGACGGCGATGAAATCCTGATTCCTGCGCCTGACTATCCACTGTGGACCGCTGCCGCAACACTGGCCGGCGGCAATGTGCGTCATTATTTGTGCGACGAAGAAAATGACTGGTTCCCGAATCTAGCCGATATAGAAGCCAAAATTACGCCGAAAACCAAAGCCATCGTCATCATCAACCCCAACAACCCTACCGGCGCGGTGTACAGCAAAGAAATCCTGCTGGAAATTGCCGAATTAGCGCGTAAACACGGCCTGATTATTTTTGCCGACGAAATTTACGACAAAATTCTTTATGATGGTGCCGTACACCATCACATTGCCGCCCTCGCCCCCGACTTGCTGACCATTACGTTTAACGGCCTCTCCAAAGCCTACCGCGTGGCCGGTTTCCGCCAAGGCTGGATGGTGCTCAACGGTCCGAAACATCATGCCAAAGGCTATATCGAAGGCCTCGACATGCTCTCTTCCATGCGTCTGTGTGCCAATACGCCGATGCAACACGCCATTCAGACGGCCTTGGGCGGCTATCAAAGCATCAACGAGTTTATCCTGCCAGGTGGCCGCCTGTTGGAACAACGCAATAAGGCATGGGAACTAATCAACCAAATCCCCGGTGTTTCCTGCGTCAAACCAATGGGCGCGATGTATATGTTCCCCAAAATCGATACCGAAATGTACGGCATTCATGACGACATGAAATTCGTCTACGATTTGCTCGTGCGTGAAAAAGTCTTGTTCGTCCAAGGCACAGGCTTCAACTGGATACGCCCCGACCACTTCCGTATCGTTACCCTGCCGCCCGTTCATCAAATCGAAGAAGCCATGGACAAACTCAAACGCTTCTTGCAAAACTACCATCAATAAACCTAAGCCAAACAGGCCGTCTGAAAAAGCAAACTGCTGTTCAGACGGCCTTTTCAATCAATCGGCAACTTGGCAAAGCACGCTGACATGCGTATAATCGACTTTTCCTATCTGGGGGCGATCTTGGTTTCGACGGGGGTTGCAAAGCAGATGCGGGCATACCGGGGTCTCAGATTCCCCGTAAAACACTGAATTTAAATAGTCGCAAACGACGAAACTTACGCACTGGCCGCTTAAGGCCTGCCGTTGCAGCAGTTGGTCAATGGGCTGTGTAGCGCAAGCTACCGCAACGTCATTCTACATTGACTGGTTTTCTGTCGGGTTACTTGGCAGGAAACGAGATTTAAGGTAACTGGTTCTCTGAAGGCCTGTTGGTCGGCATGATGGGGACGAGATTCTAAATAGACACAACTAAGTATGTAGAACGCTCTGTAGAGGACTTTCGGACGGGGGTTCGATTCCCCCCGCCTCCACCAGATTTGAAGCGCAAACTTTTGACATAAAAAGGTTTGCGCTTTTTTATAAACTTAAACAGGCCGTCTGAAACTTTTCAGACGGCCTGTTTTTGTCTCAAATATCTGAGTGAAAAAACTTTTTCTTTCGATACATTGCTAATAGTGCTAAAAAAGATTTCAGCCTTACATTTTTCTATCTGATTTCATATTCATTTTCCGATGCGGCCTAACCGTTACACTCAATGGCAGATGATCTGACAAATGCTGCCAGTCTTTACTGTTGTGGATTTCAGAATCGATGACATCAAGATTGCGCGTGTAAATGCGGTCGAGACTGAGGATGGGCAGGCGCGAAGGGAAGGTTTTGGGGCGTTTGCCTGTATTATCGACAAATACTTCGTTCAAATCTAATGCTCTGCCCAGCTCACGCGCTGATTTCTGCCGCCAGTCATTGAAATCGCCGGCGATAATCAACGGGCTTTCCGGACGAATATACCGGCCAACGTAGTCGCTGATGGCGCGGTATTGTTTGAGGCGGTCCGGCTCGCGCAGGTTGAGGTGGACACACAAGCACACCAGCGGATCTTCCCAACCTTCAGGCACGACTTCGCAATGCAACAGGCCGCGTTGTTCAAGTTTGTTGACGCTAATGTTGAGGTTGTTTTCCGTTTTCAGCGGCAGGCGGCTGAGAATGGCGTTGCCGTGGTGTCGTTTGGGATAGACGGCATTTTTGCCGTAGCTGCGATGATAATCAAGGCTGTCGCCGATGATGTCGTAATGCGGCGCATCGGGAAAGTCGGTACGGCGGCTTCTGTTGAGATGTTGTCCTTGGACTTCTTGTAAAAACAAAACGTCCGAACCCAATGCACCCAACGCGTCAGCCATGCGGTTGACCTGCACTTTGCGGTTGAGCGCAGACATGCCTTTGTGCATATTGTAGGAAGTAATGGTAACTGGACGGGGAGACATGATGTGTGACGAAGCAGTTTATTTGTTTCAGTATAGCACCGGAGCGTGTGGTTTTACGGCAATTTTGGTTATACTTGTTTAAAGAATAAAACGGCGTTTTGACAGGGAATTTCCCAATCAAAACGCCTTCTATTTTTCAGACGGCCTGGCGTCCGAATCAGTTGTTGATTACTTCAACATTGGTTTCAAAAGTAACGGTATGTTGGTATTTAGATGCGGTTTTGCGTTGCGGATAAGGATATTTGGAAACGCTTTTCACTGCGCGTTCGTCCATTTCAGGATTGCCGCTGGATTGAATGATATTCACGCGGTCAACATTGCCGGCAGGAGTTGTGAAGACATCCATTAAAACGGTTTTAACGCTGCCGTTTTGCGCTTTCATGGCTTCCAGGGTTTCGGTATCAGCTGCTTGTGCGGTACCGAATACAGCGGCAAACAACAGGGCTTAGGCGAGGAGTTTAGTCGTTTTCATGTTTTAGTCCTTATTAGGGTTGTGGTTAGGTTAAATATTTCAGACGGCCTGATTCATCGTTATTTGAAATTCAAAATCGGCCAACCTTTTGCTTTGGCTTCTTTTTCCAGCTCGGCATCCGGATTGACGGCGACAGGTTCGTCCACGATACGCAGCAACGGTAAATCGTTTTTGGAGTCGCTGTAAAAATAAACCTTACCGTAGCTTTCAAAGGTCTCGCCACGCTCGGCAAGCCATTGGTTCAATCGGGTAATTTTGCCTTCTTTCAGGCTGGGCGTACCGATATAGTTGCCGGTATATCGGCCGTCTTCTCCGGTTTCAAGCTGTGTGCCGATAATGTTGTGAATACCGAAAAGATGGCAGATAGGGGTAATGATGAACTCGTTGGTCGAAGAAATAACCAACATTTCGTCGCCTGCCATTTGATGGCTTTGCACCAACATACGCTGCATCGGAGAAATATGCGGAACAATATATTCGGCCATAAACTCACGATGAAACTCAGCCAACTCTTCCTTGCTGAAACGGGCTAAAGGCGCGAGATGGAATTTGAGGAAGGCATCGATATCAAGACAACCGTTTTGATAGTCTTGGTAAAACTTTTCATTTTGCGCCTCGGTTTCAGCCGCATCGACTATGCCTTTTTTAATCAGGTATTGCGGCCAGGAGTGATCCGAATCGGTATTGATCAAGGTATTGTCGAGGTCGAAAATGGCAAGGTTTTTCATTGGGTTTCCTGTTGTTTTAAAAGCTGGCGCAAAAGCGGCAAAGTAATGCGCTTGCCCATCATAACGGCGTAATTATCGAGGGTATCGAGCATTTGCATCAGGCTGTCCATATCGCGCCGCCAATGGTTCAGCAGGTATTCGAAGATTTCCGGATCGATGGTTACCTGACGGGCGGCCGCCATGCTGACGAGCGCATCGATTTTTTCCCGATCGGTCAGCGGTTTGACTTCGTAAACCAAACAATACGCCATGCGTGTGCGCAGGTCTTCGCGGATAACAAGCTGCTGCGGCGTATATTCGGAACTCAAAAGCAAAAAGCCTTTGCCGCTGTTACGGAAACGGTTGAAGATGGCAAACAGTAAAGCCTGTTCTTCATTATTAAGCTTTTCGATTTGGTCAATGGCGAGATATTCCGCATCCAGCGCGGCTTCTGTCAGCGGCGTGGCGGCGGCATCAATATAGAGGGCATTTCGTCCGGCATCGAGTGCCTGGACGACCCATGCCTGCAAGAGATGGCTTTTGCCTGCGCCCTCTTCGCCCCACACATAGATAAATTGCCCATGTTTGCGCTGCAACACATACACCAGCTCGGCATTTTCTGTTCCCAGAAATTTGTCGAAGCCGGGATAATCATGGCTGGCAAAATCGAAGATGAGCTGGTTCACAAAGGCGCACCGGTTAGGTTGAAATCGGCTTTATTTTACGTTGTTTTGCCCTCCACCATCAAGGATAAAGGCCGTCTGAAGCCTATACCTGCAACATATCTGCACTTCTAAACATATCTTGACGCGCTTACGGCATTGGTTTTATTCCTCTTTGGTTTTACAATGTCGAACTTCTCGCCGAAACATTTGTCTGTTCTTTTTCAGACGGCCTTTTTATTTGGGGAACTCTAGTGATTTCTACCCTTATTGATTTCATCCTCCATATCGACCAACACCTTGTCCACCTTTCCGCCCAATACGGCCCGTGGATTTACGCGATTTTGTTTGTTGTGATTTTCTGCGAAACCGGTTTGGTCGTAACGCCATTTTTACCCGGCGACTCGCTGCTGTTTGCCGCCGGCGGTATTGCGGCCATCGGCGGCATGAACATCCACGTCATGGTATTGCTGCTCTTAGCGGCCGCCATTTTAGGCGATGCGGCCAACTTTATGATCGGCAAGTATTTTGGACAAAAACTGTTTGCTAATCCGGATTCCAAAATTTTCCGACGTTCGTATTTGGAAAAAACCCATGCGTTCTATGAAAAACATGGCGGCAAAACCATCATCATTGCCCGCTTTGTGCCGATTGTGCGGACGTTTGCGCCATTTGTCGCAGGCATGGGCGATATGCACTACGGCACGTTTATCCGTTACAACATTATCGGCGCAGTGTTGTGGGTATTGTCGTTTTCCTATGCAGGCTACTTCTTCGCCAACATCCCCGTCGTCAAAAACAATCTGGGCTTAGTCATGGCGGCAATCATCGTGATTTCGATTTTACCCGCGGTAGTCGAAGTCATCCGTGCCAAACTTAACTCCAAAAAATAACAATCAATCGAAAAGTTTGAAAGTTTAAACACATCAAGGAATTGTCATGCCGTTGCTGTCCATTGAGTTTGCGGTATTCTTTATCGCATTTTTGCCGCTGTACTGGGCATTTGCACGTTTGCCGCAAGTTCAAAACGTTTTACTTTTGATTGCCGGACTGGGCTGGCTTTACCGTATCGATCCTATCTTTGCCGCGCTGATTTTGGTTTACTCGTCTGTGGTTTACCTGGTCAGCGTGCTGATGTTTTCTGAAAACGAGAATATCCGCAAATTTTGGCTGGGCTGCGGTATTTCGGCGGCATTGACTGTTTTGTGTTTCTTCAAATATTTCGACTTTTTCCGCCCGATTATTCAACAATATACGGGGCAAAGCGCCGTCATCGACATTCTCCTGCCTTTGGGCTTGTCTTATTACACTTTCCAATCGCTGGCTTACTTGGTGTATTGCTACCGCGAGCCTAAAGGAGACCGTTTTGAATGGCACGAGCTCCTACTGCATCTGAGCTTCTTCCCCACCATCACATCCGGCCCGATTATCCGTGCGGCCGCTTTTAAAAGCATAGACGGCGAACAAGCAGGCGCATTAGCGCAAATCCGCACCAAACAAGCACGCCAGCTGATTTATCCGGCTTTAGCGGTCGGCCTGATTGTGTTGGGCATTGCCAAAAAATGGTGGCTTGCCGGCGTATTGGCAGAAGGCTGGGTATCACCTGTTTTTGAAAATCCGGCCCAGTTCGACGGCTGGGGCGTGCTGTCTGCGATTTATGGCTACACTTTCCAACTCTTTTTCGACTTTTCCGGCTATTCGGATTTGGTCATCGGCTTGGCCATGCTGCTCGGCTTCCAGCTGCCGAAAAACTTTGCCGCGCCGCTTCGCGCCATCAACATCCGCGACTTCTGGGACAGATGGCACATCAGCCTGTCCACTTGGATTCGCGACTATATCTATATTCCTTTGGGCGGCAGCAAAAAAGGCTTCGGCCGCACCCAGCTCAATCTGATGATTGCCATGTTGCTTTCCGGCATTTGGCATGGCTACGGCTGGAGCTTTTTGATTTGGGGCGCACTGCACGGTGCGGCTTTGGTGTTCCTTAACTGCGGCGACAAAATCGTCGGCCGCAATGCCTTAGGCCGTCTGAAAATCGGCAAACCGCTTGCCTGGCTGTTTACCTTCCATTTCGTTTGTTTCGCTTTTGTCGTGTTCAACAGCGCAACGCTTGCCGATACGGAAATGCTGTTCAGCGCATTATTTGCCAATGACAAAGGTTGGAACACGCCTCTGCCGACCGACCTCATGTTGCTGGGTACATTTGCACTGTTGCTTTTGCTATACCCGTATTTACTTCGCTTATTTGAAGCATCGGTAAAAGGCTTGGACAAACTGCCTGCATGGCTGTGGTTTATCCCCATCACGCTTATCCTCACCCTGATTATCGTTTTCGCCCCGTCCGGCATTCCCGGCTTTATTTACGCCAACTTCTAAGGAGCAGAACATGAAACGCTTTATCTCCCTGTTTGTTTCGATTCTGCTCAGTGCGGTTGCGCTGACGTGGTTTGCCCAAAACTCCATCAATGCTTATTGGCAGCAGACCTATCATGAAAGCAGTCCGCTTGAGCCTTTATCCGAATACGCTTGGTGGCGTATCGGTGCAGATTGGCAACAAAAAGCCTACGAATTTTCAGACGGCCTGAAAGCTTCACTGGAAACAGAAGACGCTTTGGCCTCGGAAGACTCAGGCATTGAAACAACAAGGCCGTCTGAAAATACGGAAGACATTGAAGTATCGGACAATCAAAAAGACTCTGCTGCTTCCGATGTAGCTAACAATACGGATACCGCCGCCAGCGAGCCAAGCAATCGGGCTGATCAATCGGCAACGCAGGTCGTGTTAAAAAAAGGCAACAAAGTTTTCTTTGCCGGCGACTCGCTGATGCAGGGCGTTGCACCTTTCGTACAAAAACACCTCAAGCAAGAATATGGCGTACAATCGGTCAACCTCAGCAAACAAAGTACCGGTTTGTCCTACCCCAATTTCTTCGACTGGCCGAAAACCATCGAACAAACTTTGCAAAAAGAACCCGACATCCGCGTTTTAGTTGTATTCTTAGGCCCTAACGACCCTTGGGATTTCCCAATGGGTAAAAAATACCTGAAATTCGCCTCCCCCGAATGGGAGGCAGAATACCTCAACCGCGTCCGCCGTATTCTTGATGCAGCCTCCGCACATGATGTCCAAGTCATTTGGCTGGGCATTCCTTACATGAAAAAAGCCAAGCTCAATGAACAGATGCGCTACCTCGACAAAATCCTGTCGGGTACGGTGTCATCTCAAGCCATCTGGCTGCCAACCGACAAACTGTTGAGCAATGGCGCAGAAGAATATGCCGACTCTGTCAAAGTCAACGGAAAAATCATCCGTTACCGCAGCAAGGACGGCATTCACTTTTCCGCAGAAGGCCAAAAACTATTGGCCGGAAAAATTATGGAAAAAATTAATTTTACACACGATACACAACCATGAAATTTAATAAAACCTTACTCCTCACGCTTCTTGCACTCCCTATTACCGCCTGCGCAACCAATGACGGCCTGTTAAGCAACTACGGCTCCAACCGCCCTGCCTGGTTGAACAAACTGCAACAGCTCGACCATACTTCAGACGGCAAATTCCGCATTATCCAAGTCGGCGACTCCCACACTGCCGGCGACTATTTCACCGACCGTCTGCGTCGCCGTTTACAACAAAAATGGGGCAATGGCGGCATTGGTTGGGTTTATCCCAACACTATCAAAGGCCAGCGTATGGCAACCGTCCGTTACAACGGCAGCGGTTGGAACACCATCAGCAGCCGCAAATCACACAGCGATTTTTCTTTCGGCGGGATTGAAGCACGCGCCGATGGCGGCAGCGTTACCTTAAGCGCAGCCGACGGCAGCATGGATATGCAACAAATCTCCATTTTCGGCAAGCCCGTTTGGTCCGAGCAAACCCTGACTGTCAACGGCCGTGAAATCCCTGCCACACAAAACGGTTGGCAACTGCTGCGTACCAATGCCTCCCTGCCGATGACCCTCAGCAGCAGCATGCCTTGGCAAATCGGTTTCATTAATATCGAACGCCCCGGACGCGGCGTAACCGTTTCCGCCATGGGCATCAACGGCGCGCAATTATCCCAATGGTCAAAATGGCGGCCGGATATGTGGGAGGATTTGGCACAAACCAAAGCCGATTTAATCATCCTTGCCTACGGTACCAATGAAGCCTTTTCCGGCAATCTTGATATTTCCTCTACCGAGCGGACATGGCGCAATTACATCCGCCAAATCAAAAACACCCTGCCCAACGCAGGTATCCTGATCCTCGGTGCTCCGGAATCTTTGAAAACCGCCTACGGCAGCTGCGGCAACCGTCCAGTCTTGCTCAGCGAAGTACAACAAATGCAACAACGTGTTGCCCGTGACGAAAAAATCATGTTCTGGTCTTGGCAGGATGCGATGGGCGGAGCATGCAGCATGAAAAACTGGATGGCTCAAGGCTTGGCAGCCAAAGATGGCGTTCACTTCTCCGCACAAGGTTATGAAACTGCAGCCGATAAGCTTGCCGACAGCCTGATCCGCTTTGCCCAATAAATTGGCAAAAACCTAAGTATTTTTCATTAACAGCACACAAAAGGCCGTCTGAAATTAATATTTCAGACGGCCTTTTGTTTATCGCTTATTCAGCAAACTGCTTAATTTTTAAGCCAACATATTGCTGCTCATTCGTTGCGTTTGATTTTCCGTAAAACGAACCAATCTTGCCTGCTTGTCAAAGCCTAATGGCTTGGCGACAAGGCGGTTTGGCAGCTTGTTTAAATGATGGTTGTAGCTTCCGGCTCTGCGGTTGTAAGTACGGCGTGCCGATGTGACTTCCGCTTCTGCAGCATCCAGCATTTCCATCAAACCGGCCAATTTCTCATCAGGATACTGTTTCAAAAGGCCGTTGACGGCAATTTGCAATTTTTTCAGCGCATAATTCAATGCTGTTTCGGCTTCGCACAGATGTTTGATTTTGGATTCGGAAAAGGTTTTGGCAGTTTGCGCCAATGCGGTTTCGACTTCAGCACACATCTGCTGAACGTTTGGATCCGATGCAATGCCCTGCTCTTGCAGATGTTTGCTGTATGCATCTAATACATGACGGACGGCTTGATGTCGGCAGTCGAGCGCAATGCGCAAAGAAACAAAGGATTCGCGACAGTCTTTTTTGCGGTCTTTCAACTGTTGTTTGAAATACAATAAGACGGCGGCGATTGATACGAAGATAAGTGTAAGACTAATAATGCCCATAGTGAGTTCCCTAGTTATGATGCCACTCATATCGATGGCTGATTTTTTACATTGATTATAATCCAATTCCAATATTTTTTCCCAGTTTTTATAAAAAAGGCCGTCTGAAATTCAGACGGCCTGAAGTTTATATTTCTATTTCAATGCCTTGACTTGATGTCGATAACCCACACTTCTGATTGCGAACCCAAACGAAGGGGAATGCCCCAGAAGCCGTAGCCCGAAGTGGTGAAGAAATGGCCGTTGCCGATCGCCTCATAACCGTAAGCAAGACGATAAAGCGTACGGACAATAAGGTTGGCAGGTGCAACTTGGCCGTTGTGAACATGGCCGGAAACTTGCACATCAATCGGCAACCGGGCATGGGCTTCGATTGAAGTAGGACGGTGGTCCATCAATAAAACCGGTAATTGGGTATTTTGACCTTCCAAAAGCTGTTCCGCACTGGGACGCTTGCGATCCAAATCATCGCTCCGCCCTACCAGCAACACGCCATTCACTTCCAAAACCTGATTGGCCAAAACCGTCAAACCTGCCGCTTCCAATTCATGCTTGATACGCTTCTGATCGCGGAACCAGTCATGATTGCCTAAAGTGGCATAAACGCCCATCGGCGCAGTCAGCTTCTGCAAATGCGGTTTCATGTTTTCTTTAAGGTAAGCATCGACGGTATCGTCCATCAAATCGCCCGGCAGCAACACCATATCGACTTGTTCCCGCTTCATAATGTCCGTCAGCTTGTCCAATTGACGCGCGCCAAACAAAATCCCCAAGTGCAAATCGCTGGCCACGCCGATACGCAGCGGCTTATCCATTTTCTTATTGATGAATACGGTTTGATGGCGGACAACGGGCGTATAGGCGTTATACATCCCAAAACCGAGCAAACCGGCCACAAACAAAGGCGCAAACAGCCGCAGGCTTCGTGACAGCGGTTGGCGTGCCATAAAACGGCGTAGCAAAAGATACAGGATAAATGTCGCCAACGCGGCATACACCACAAACAGCAAGATCACCATCCAAAACGCTACCACGCGGAACATCATATGTCCCAACTCCAGCAGCAAGCCGACCAACAAGCCGTTTGTGATGAAATAGGAAATACCCATCAACCAACGTCTGCCGACTTTACCGATCCAAGGCGAAAACAGCCATTGCAGCGAACGTCCGAGCCCGAATGTAAACACTTGCAACAGAATGACGCTCACAAAAAACATCTTGCCAAACATGCCTTCCTGCCCTAAAAAATTAAAAGGCAGATTTTAGGCCGTCTGAAACTTTCAGTGTATAATCCACCGCGTAAAAACCCATAATATTTTGAAAGGAATCATCATGAGCCATCCCCAATCAGCCATTATTCCTGATCACGCACAAGCCGGTATTTTTATCGAAGCAGACATTTCAGACGGCCGCAACGAAGACATCAAATCTGCCTGCCGTCTTTCTTTGGAGGCCCTAGCCAAATTAAAAACCCGTTTTCCGAATGATATTTTGGGTTTGACCATTGCCTTCGGCAGCCGCGCATGGCAATCGTTCGGCCATACTGACGAAGGCAGCGAAATCAAACCTTTCCCTGAATTAGGCAACGGCCTCGCCCCTTCTACCCAACACGACCTCTATATCCATATTCAAGCCACCGAGCAAAAAGCCGCCTATGCCTTGGCTCAATCTGTTTTAGGCACATTCGGTGACAGCATCCGCGTAGCCACTGAAGAACACGGCCTGCGCCTGTATGAAGACCGCGGTTTGGACGGCTTTGTCGATGGTACGGAAAATCCGCAGGGCGATGACAATGTACGCAATGTTGCCATCATTCCTGAAGGCAAGCCGGATGCCGGCGGCAGCTATGTTTTGCTGCAAAAATACCTGCACGATTTGAAAAAATGGGATGCCGTTCCTACTGCCGAACAAGAAGCCAGCGTGGGCCGCAGCAAAGAAACCAATGACGAATTCAGCAAAGACGTGCGCCTGCCCGACTCCCATCTCGGCCGCGTCAATGTCAAAGAAAACGGCATTGGCCTGAAAATTGTCCGCCGCAGCCTGCCCTTCGGCAAACTCAGTGGCGAACATGGTTTGATGTTCACATCCTATTGCAACACGCTGCACAATATTGAAGTTCAACTGCTCAATATGTTCGGCGATGCAGACGGCAAAACCGACTTGCTGTTGAAACATTTGTCTAAAGCCGTGTCAGGTGCTTACTACTACGCACCTTCTGTCGAGCGTTTGCAAAACCTTTAACGGCTCACAGGCCGTCTGAACAAAACCTGCCTTTTCAAAGGCAGGTTTTGTTATTTAAATTCCCTTAATATTTTTTATGGTATCATCATAGAAATTTATCCTATCATTTCTTAATAAACCCTGATTACAGACAACGATAAAAACCGATAAGGGGGTATATACTGTTAAATCTTCTGTTCTTATAACGGCTGTTGATTCCTCACTCCCCGAATGTTGCAACATCAAATCATCAAAAGCGTCTAAATTCAGCTTGTAGTAAACGCGGTGTTCAATTCGTTTTTCAGTCTCGGTCAAGACACCGCGTTCTTTCAGTTTATTCCGTACCGTTCTTTGCTCTTGAACGGATAGCCCAGTTTCAATTTCAATTTCTTCCGCTGTCCGGTAAATGCCTAATTCATGCCGTGTCTTATCGTGCCAGTAGAAGAAATAACTGAATAAGATTGACGCGTTCACGCCGCCTAAAGGCTTTGCCAATTCCGGGTAATACGCGATTGGTTTACCTGCCACTCTCAACATTTCAGACGGTTTCATCATCAACCCCTTGACTACACGGCGGACGAATTGATTTACCGCTCACGCAATACCTGAAGGGCGGTTACTACGCTTTCAAATTTTTAAAGAACCGTTGAAACTGTGTTTTGCTTCGATGGGTGTATTTAAACATAGTGTTTAATAATATGCAACACTCTGTTTAAGATTTTTGTTTAAAATTTATAAACATTTTGATTATTAAAAGAATTTATTTTTGAAATTTCGAAGGCACAAAAAAACCGCCTTTCGGGCGGTTGTGTCGGTTTTGTGTCGTTTCAGGTTCAGCGGGCGTGAAAAAGGCCGCCTGAATTTCAGACGGCCTGAAATTTACACTTTGTGTAAATCGGTAATTTTACAAAGTTAGGCTAATCTGACACGCGCCGGCTTCAGTTTTAATTTGGCGAAATTCCACCAAGTTAAAAACGGGGCAATCAGGCGGAGGCAAAGTTTCTGATGATTGCGTCGTCCTTGTTGCGAGCAAGCTGTATACGTTGCTCCTTCAGATCGCCCAGCACGTCAAGCAATGCCTTTTGTTGTGCCTTGTCTGGATACTCCGGGGGCTCGTAGGCAAACAATATTTCAGAGCGGTCGATGTATCCGCTGCGCCGCAACCGTTTTATGCTGGCAATCCACTTATCCGACTTGTGATAGATGTCGGCAGGGTCTTTTTGTCCGAAATATATCGGCTTAATGATTTTCCGTATTTCGCCGTTTTCCGCCTTTTGCACTAAGGGGATGGAGGCGTGAAAGCCTGACGGGTCGCCGATTGTGCTTTCTTTGAAGGGGTATATCGTCTGAAGCGGCTTTAACATTGCCTGTATTTGGCGGGTAAGTTCTGCTTCGGGTTGGCTTTTGGCAAAGCTGTGGGCGACAAAATAATCAAACAGGCGGTTCAGTTCCTGCTCCCTGTCGGAGGCGAGGGTTACGCCCGGTTGGGTGGCCATAATCAGGGCTTCGCGCGGGCGGGTCAGATGGTCGAGCATGGCGCGTATCTGATCGGGCGCGGAGTGTGCCGCCAGTTTTCTAATCCGCTGTAATTCTTCTGCAAAGGCATGGGTTGCCGCTTTATAGACGAACGGCTCGAAGTGGCGGAAAAAACGGCTCAATCTGCTGTAGCGCTGTTCAATTTTAAAGTCGAAGTAGCCGCTTTGAGGGTGGGTTATGATGATGCCGATGTTGGCAAATTCGCGCGTTTGGACATAGGGCATAAACCGTATGACGGCAAAACGCATGGCATATTGGTTCATGAGATGCTCCAAAGTGTTCCGTTATCAATGCGGCGGACGGTTTCGTCGGTATAGCTGCGGTTATAGGCGGCGGGCAGGTCGCGCTCTTCGTTTGCCCATGCCCACTCCAGCGGCAGATTATCACACGCTTTTCTGTAGGCTGGCAATGCGCTTTTCAGCTATAATTCCATCTCTTCCTGAAGCACCCAGTCTTCCAAAACCTGTTTAAATGCCGATGAGAAAATATGATTTTGCAGGAAGTTTTTTGGATTGAAGCCGGTGTCGAAGGCGCAGTTATGGTCGATGACGATCAGGGGATTGTCGCAATTTCTATACAAAAGGTTAGGGTTGCCGATTGTTCTGTCTTCATTGCGGATAAACCAATCGAAGGTGGCGATTTGACGCTGCATAACTATATCGATTCGGGGGATGTCCGCCGGCTCAAGCAATGCGTAGCCTTTTTTGCGTCTGCGAGCCGAAACAGATGCCTTTGCCGATTTCCTTCATCCTTGCGGGTAATTCTTCGTACAGCTCTTCTCCGACTTCCAACAGGTCAAACGGGGCAACGGGCAAACTTAAAGCCTGCGCTATGTTTCCACCTATCCATTCGTTTATTTGGCTCGCACGGGTGGCATGCAGCCCTTTGACGAAATATTCCAGACTATTCTCTGCCATACAGATGAATGGCGAAGTAATGCCTTGCTCTGCACGGTCCATTATTGTCTGTATCTGCAACATTTCTTTTCCCTATGAAAATTACACTTTGTGTAAATCTGTAAATCCGACTTTTTGAGATTTTCCCAGGGCGGAATTTGTCAATCCAACACGCTCCACCAGAAGACGCGGCCGATAACGGTCAGGCTGTCCAAAGGGGCGGTTTCGTCTGGATAGAACCCGCTGTTGTGGCTGCGAATCAGCACATTGCCGCCGGGCTGCCGTATCAGGTATTTGACGCGGAACATCCCATCTTGTGCGAAAGCATATATTTTGCCGTCGCGTATAGCGGTTTCGCCTGTATCTACCGCGATTGCCGCGTCTTCTGCGATTTTCTCCTCCATGCTGTCGCCGGTTAGGGTGCAGCAGAAGACGTTGTCGGGATTGATGCCTTTGCGTTTGAGCGTGGATTTGCCGAACGGCAGGCGGTAGCCGTTGTAATCTGGAATCTCATACGCGCCGGTTCCCCCTTTAAAACAACTTTCCTTTAGATATGGAACAAACGTGTAGTCATCCTCCGGCAGCGGGTCGTTGCTGCTCCACATCATCGGGCTGTGAATGTCTTTGACTTCATGGGGTAGGCCTGGGTCAATGAGGACGGGCACGGTTCGGCTGCCTTCTCCTGTTCGCAGCCATGTTTCCGATACGCCGAATACTCTTGCTACTTCAGGCAACGCCTTTGCCGCTATACCTCGACTTTCCCAGTTTTTCAACGCCTGCTGGCTGATATTTAGACGCTCTGCTATATCAGCCGGCTTTAAAACTCCCTGCTCTTTGGCTATCTCAAAAAGTCTGTCAGTTGTTTCGTGCATTGTCATTTTTAATCCTATTCGCAGTTGGTTTAATTATTCTCCCATATTTAAACAAAATGTTGTTAAACAAGACTTGATTTTTATCTAAACATAGTGTTTAATATTGGCATTAGATTTAAATATTTGGTTTATTTATGGATAAAAGAGTCAGCGAAGACAAACGCCTGTTGCAATCAATCGGCAGTTACGCGGAGATTGGTCGAATAACGGGGAATAGTCCTCAATGCGTTTTCAATTGGACGAAGCGCGGAATACCTGCACGGATAAAGCTGAAATATCCCGACTTGTTTTTGAACTCAAAGAAATCAGATGTAGGAAAACGTTGCGTTGTTTACACCACAGGTTGAGAATGAAGCCTGCAAGACCTCAAACGGCGTATCGCCGTTCAAACTGCGGTGCGGCTTCACAGTGTTATAGAAATTAACAAAG
>NZ_JBQCVG010000009.1:0-83112 GCF_051958615.1 Neisseria sp. P0009.S008 | reverse complement strand
TGTCGCATACAGAACCCAGCTTGCACAGAGCGCCTGAAAAGGCTTTTATGAGTGTCCAAGATTTGGGGGCCAGTTCATTTTTCAGACGGCCTTTATTTTTAACAATCGATTTTAAAACCGATTATGCGCCGCGTTTTTCCAAAGCAGCAACGGCAGGCAACTCTTTGCCTTCCAAGAACTCAAGGAACGCACCGCCGCCGGTAGAAATGTAGCTGATTTGATCGGTTACGCCGAATTTGGCAATCGCCGCCAAAGTGTCGCCGCCGCCGGCAATCGAGAACGCATCGCTTTGGGCAATCGCTTCGGCCAATACTTTAGTACCGCCGGCAAATTGGTCAAATTCAAACACGCCGACCGGGCCGTTCCACACCACCGTGCCTGCGGCTTTGAGCAAATCGGCCAAAGCAGCGGCGGATTTAGGGCCGATGTCCAAAATCATGTCGTCTTCGGCAACGTCGGCAATGTCTTTCACCACAGCTTCTGCATCGGCGGCGAAGGCTTTAGCGACAACCACATCGGTCGGCAGCGGAACAGAGCCACCTTTGGCCGCCATTTTCGCCATGATTTTTTTGGATTCTTCCACCAAATCGTGTTCGGCCAAAGATTTGCCGATGGCTTTGCCTTCTGCCAACAGGAAGGTATTGGCAATGCCGCCGCCGACGATGAGTTGGTCGACTTTGTCGGCCAAAGATTCGAGGATGGTCAGTTTGGTAGACACTTTGCTGCCGGCAACAATGGCGACCATCGGATGAGCCGGTTGTTTCAGGGCTTTGCCCAAAGCGTCGAGTTCGCCCGCCATCAACACGCCGACACAGGCAACCGGTGCGGCTTGGGCAACGGCTTCAGTCGAAGCTTGGGCGCGGTGGGCGGTACCGAATGCGTCGTTGACGAACACGTCGCACAAAGAAGCGTAGGCTTTGCCCAGCTCCAAGTCGTTTTTCTTCTCTCCTTTGTTGATGCGCACGTTTTGTAACATCACCACATCACCAGCGTTCAAGGTTGGTTTGTTTTCACGCCAGTCGTTCAATACTTTCACGTCTTTGCCCAACAGTTTGCCCAAATGCGCGGCAACAGGCGCTACATCGTCTTCAGGATGGAATTCGCCTTCGGTCGGACGGCCAAGGTGGGTCATCACGATCACAGACGCGCCGTTGTCCAAGCAGTATTTGATGGATGCGAGCGAAGCGCGGATACGGGTGTCGTCGCTGATGTTGCCGTCTTTGAACGGTACGTTCATATCGGCGCGGATCAGAACGGTTTTGCCTTGAACATCTTGTTCGGTCAGTTTCAAAAATGCCATGATGATTCCTTTGTGATGGTTGGAAACGGGAATGTTTGGGATTATCCGCGAATGAGGCGCGACGGTAAAGATTGGCAACGGCCGCGCTTGATGTGAATCAGCAGATAAAGCCCGGGCCGTCTGAAACATTCGGCCAATCTTCCAGATTTTCCGCTATACTTTGGCGATTGATTTTCATTTTACGGATTAAACCATGTTACGCCGAATTGCTTTAATGCTTGCCTTCGCGCTGCCTGCCGCCTCATGGGCGCAGACGCTTTCTGAAACCCTGCCCAACGGTCTGAAAATCATCGTTAAAGAAGACCATCGCGCGCCTGTGGCCGTTTCGCAGATTTGGTACAAAATCGGCAGCGTGGATGAAAAACCGGGCAAAAGCGGCCTAAGCCACGCTTTGGAACACATGATGTTTAAGGGCACGAAAGACGTTCCCTCCGGCGAGTTCAACCGCCGCGTGTCCGAGCTGGGTGGACAAAACAATGCCTACACCAGCCGCAATGAAACGGTGTATTACGAAAACGTCGCCGCCGCCAACCTACCCGAGATTCTGAAGCTCGAAGCCGACCGCATGCACAACCTCAACTTTAGCGACAAAGAGTTCCTCAACGAGATGAACGTCATCCGTGAAGAACGCCGCCAGCGCACGGAAGACACAGCCGACGGCAAAATGTGGGAACAAGCCTATCTTGCCGCCTTTACCCAACCGTCCATGCGCGCCTCCGTCATCGGCTACATGAAAGATTTGCACACCCTAAAAGCCGACGACCTGCGCGCGTGGTACAAACAATATTACGCACCCAACAATGCCGTATTGGTCATTGTCGGCGATGTCGATGCCAAACAAACGCTTCAGACGGCCGCCAAACTCTTTGGCGATATTCCGGCCAAAGCACAGCCGCCGCGCAACAAACTCCATACCGAACCCTATTTGCGCAAGCCCGTTACAGTCAAAGCCACTTCTCCGGTCACACACCAGCCGCTGATTGCCATCAACTTCCGTGTGCCGAAACTCCAAAAATTCGACGACACGATGCCTTTTGCCCTCGACGTCCTCTCCGATATTTTGGCAGGCAACGCGTCCAGCCGTTTTGACAAAAACCTCGTACGCGGCAAGCAAACCGCATTGAACGCAGGAACGCATTACGACATCATCAGCCGAGAAATGCCGCTGTTCAGCGTAATGGCCATGCCTACCGAAGGCGTAAAAACCGATACTCTGATTGCCCAGCTGCGCCAAGAAATCAAAGACATTGCCGACAACGGCGTTTCCGAAGAAGAATTGCAGCGCGTCAAAACCCAGGCAGCGGTCAGCGAAATCTACGCCAAAGACTCCATGTCTTCCCAAGCCTCCATGATGGGCCGCCTCGAAGCGCGCGGTTTCCAATATACCGACGAACAAGAAATCCACCGCCGCTTACAGGCAGTCAGCGCGCAAGAAGTACAGGCCGCCGCCCGGATGTTAACCGACGAGCGCATGAGCACCGTCATCATCGAGCCGCAAAAACCTGCCGCCGCGCCAAGCAAAAAAGCTGCCAAACGCCGATAAACATCAGGCCGTCTGAAAGTCCATACCCTTTCAGACGGCCTTAACAGAAAGCCACAACATGAAACCCACCCTGCTCACCCTTGCCCTGCTCCTGCCCTTAAGCGTCCAAGCCGCCACCGACATCCAACGCTGGCGCAACCGCGACGGCACCCAAATCCTCCTTGTCGAACGCCACGAAAACCCCATCATCGACCTTGAAGTCAGCTTCAAGGGCGCAGGCAGCGTCGCCAATCCGGACGGCAAAAGCCAAGTTGCCGAATTTACCGCCGCCCTCCTGACCGACGGTACCCAAGAGCTGGACGAAGAAGCCTTCAATGCCGAAGCCGACAACATCGGTGCGCACATCAGCAGCGACAGCAATGCCGAAAGCGCATCCGCAGGCTTCCGCAGCCTCAGCAAAGCCGACATCCGCGACAAAGCCGCCAACTTGCTCAACCACTCGCTGACCCGTCCGCGCTTTGACGAAGCCGTTTTCCGCCGCCGTCAAATCCAATCCATTACCGGCTTGCAACAACAGGAAACCACCCCCGACTACACCGCCACGCGCGAACTGACCAAACTCATCTACCCGAACCACCCCTACGGCAGCGGCGCAAACATAACCGTTGACAGCCTCAAACGCGTTAGTCTGGACGACATCCGCGCCTTCCACCGCACCCACTACGGCAAAGACAACGCCATCGTCGCCATCGTCGGCGACCTCAACCGCAAACAGGCAGAGCAACTGGTCGAACGCGTCCTCAAAGACCTGCCGGCCAAAGCCACCGCAACCCACGCCATCCCTCCCGTTCCCAAACAAGCCGCCCAACGCCGCGACATCCCCTTTGCCGGCACACAGGCACAAGTCCTGCTCGGCACCTCGCTCTTCAAACGCCATGATCCCGACTATTACGCCCTCATTGCCGGCAACTACATCCTCGGCGGCGGCGGTTTCGACAGTCGTCTCATGAAAGTTTTGCGCGACCAACACGGCTACACCTACGGCGTATACAGCAGCCTCGCCCCGGCGACAGAAGAAGGCACGTTTACCGTTTCCTACTCCACCCAAAAGAAAAACACCAAAGCCTCACTGGCTGACACCCAAGCCGTCATTGAACAGTTTATCGCCGAAGGCCCAACCGAAGCCGAGCTGAAACAGGCCAAAGCCAACATCGTCGGCGGCTTCCCCCTGCGCTACGACTCCAACGACAAACTGCTCAACTACCTGAGCCTGATCGGCCTCTACGACCTGCCCAACGACTACTTGGAAGCCTACCCCAAAGCCATCAACAGCCTGACCGTCGAACAAGTCCGCGACGCATGGCAACGCCGCGTCAAATTCAAAGACCTCAACATCGTCGTTGTCGGCGCAGAATAAAACGCTTTAAAACAACAGGCCGTCTGAAAGATTTTTCAGACGGCCTTTAACTTTGTTTAAAATCAATCAAACCATTTGTAGATAATTGGTAGAATTTAAGTCCTATTTTTACATTTTCTTTTGATTCTGCTTAAGAAAGCCTAGCTCCATGTGATTGGGATTGCACGATTTGTTTTTGTAGCTCCTCATATTCAATTTGTTGTGCTGTTTGCTGAATTTGGCTCAGGCTTTCCTCTACCGGCGTCTTAGCCGCTTCCCACATATCTACAGAAGCCATTATTAATCCGGGGGCTCTGTGTCCGACCGAGACTTTCCCATTATCGTTAATATTGATTAAAGACACACCACTCATCTTGTTTTTATAAGCCACTGAAGCTAACGACATCGCAATATTGTCCAAACTATTTGCATCGTAAGCGATGTTTTTCTGGGCACAAAAATCAGCAAAAATCTGTTTCCCTTGATGATAGATTTTTTGGGCGTTTTGCGGCATATCCTCAATAGTTAAAGCCATTGGTTTATCAATATCCGCCGCGTATTGATCGCGTTCATCCCTTTCATCCAAAGACATCATATTCGGATCTTTTTCGATAAGGTCACGGGTTTTTTGGTACTTTTCGTTGGCATTCTGCTCAATGTCTCGCCAACGCCCCAGCAGGCTTTTATCATATAAGGCTGGTGATTTTTTCAGCTTATTAAATAACCCTCCTCCTTGACGAAACAGAAGAATACCTGTTTCTTCCATCAGAATATCTGGTTTTTCTTGGTTCGATTTCTCCGATTGGAGTCTTTTGAAGTCCTTATCCGTAATATTGACAAATGGCAGCTTGTCGGTATCGGTATAGACGAGCGGGACCGATCTGCCTATACCTTTCGGATCCAATACGGAATTGAACACTGCATTTGCTTTGCCTACCGCCCATTTCTGAAGTTTTCCCGAAGCGTCTTGGGAAGATGAACCTCCGATGAAGTCAAAGTTGTCGTTTTTAGGCGTGATTCTGAGGTTGCGGATTTCGCGACTGCCGTCGGGTCGGACGAAGAATTGAAGTTTTCTAAGATCATCAGGTGTAACAACTACTTGTGTTGAACCAAAGATAAAAGCACGTTCGACATAGTCTGAAGATGAAGTGTCGATTCCATATTGAGAAATAGCGACAGTAAAACCTTTTCCTGGAGTCGTACTGTAGAAATCATTTTTCCAACTGTTAAATCGTTCTATCCCATAGATTTTATTGCCAATCTCATCGAAAGAATAAGGTGTATTTCTTACAGGTAAATTCGAGGCTTTAAAAAAATTTTCAAACATCTTGAAATCTGCTGCCGTGGCATATCTGCCTGCACCATTTTTCATATAGTCGGTTGCGTCAATTTTTACTGGTGTACGATTAGCTAATGTTATCGATATTCCCATATCTTCTCTTTTGGGTGGTATCGGGCTATTCCACAAATATTGGGATAAAATTCTATCTACTGTAACATCGGATACAGCTAAAGATTTTTGGTTATCTGACATGATAATGTTGCTCCTCGTTAAGAAGATAAGTTATTTGACATAAAAAGGCTGCCACAAAACATCTCCGCAATTGTTCATGAATAATATTTCTGTAGCATATTGTTGATACGTTCTCTCTTTATTTACGTCCCATCTATGCAGGCCAGGATCTACACCAGTAAATTTAAAATAAAAATTACCTACTCCGTAATTTTGAATATTGATATTTTGGGGTATGTCATTTTCTGGAAAAATTGCTGCTCCTTCCAAATAGGTAATTAAAGCATCTTTTTTAATTATTGGTTCAGCCTCTTTTTTACTTAAAACTGTACAGCAATCAGAACCATACACATTGGCACCGTTCTTACTGGAACCTCTAAGAATCAAAGTAAAACCTTTATTGTCATATTGTTCCAAATAGTTTCTCAAATCATTTTCCTGTCTGATTTCCTTTTTAGGATATTTTGCCAGCAATGCCCCATCCATCGGGTCTTTCTCCGCCAAAAACATCCTGTCCCATTGCTCATTGGTGTAATCTTGCGGGACAAACCAGACGCTACAAGCTTTTTCGTGACGTACGCAGTCTGCTCCCGTAGAATAATCCCGTCCGCCCTGATTGGTGGTCATGTTGGCCTTATAGGCTTCAGCCTCCCCCAACAACCTACCTGCAAAACTGACCATTGCTTTCCTGTGTAATTCTGCGGACGTGTAAAACTTCCTGTCCCGCCAGCAATAGCCTGCCCTGAGTTTTTCCCTGTATTCCTGTTCCGAAACTCCGTCAGGCTTGGGGTCTTTGGCAATCAGTTCTTTCCAGTATTGGTATTTGTCGGGCGCGGTATATTGATATATACCGAAGCCTGCTGCCGTCAATGCAGCGATTGCCAGTAGGTATTTGTAGGTTTTATTCATTTGCTTGCCTTTAATTAATAACCAAGGTTGTCTAAAACTTTTCAGACGACCTCTTTGCTTGTAAGAGGTTCCAATATAGCATATTGGTTTGCACCATTTTTCATATAATCCACAGCATTACTTCCGATAGGAAAACGCTTCTCATGAGTTACCGATAATTCCATATCTTCTCGTTTAGGTGGTGTATGACTATTCCATAAATATCGTGATAAAACGTTATCAATAGTTACCTCGGAAACCGATAGAGATTTTTGAATGCTTAAATTTGGCATTTCCTACATCCTTTTATAATCAATACAAAGATAAATGATAATATGGTTTCCACAGAACATCACCACAATTGTTCATTAAGAAAAGTTCTGAATAATCTGCCTGATGAGAAACTTTTCCCTCCTTATTCGAATAGGACAAACTTGGAATTACTTCCCTAGAATTGAAATAAAAATTTCCTATTCCATAATTTTCGATCTCAATACTGCTTGGGATATATTTCTCAGGAAAAACTTCTGCAAAAGTAATTAAATGTCTGTTTTTAATTATAGGTTCTACGTCCTTTCTACTTAAAACCTTACAACAGTCCGAACCATAAACTGATTCTCCCCCTTCTGCACCTGTGGCCACCAAGGTAAATCCCTTATTACCGTATTGTATAAAATACTTCTCTAAATCAATAGATTGTTTAATTTGTTTTTTAGGGTATTCCTCTAATAAAACATAATCTGTGGATTTTTTTGCCGATAAAAATAAGTTATCCCACTGTCTGTTAGTATAATTTTTCGGAATAAGCCAAACACTGCAAGAGTTTACGTTTTTTTGGCAATCAACATAAGAATTTTCTGCTAAAGTAGTAATAGAACTATTCTGTAGAATAATTGCTACTCCTAGCATTCTTTCTGTGAAGCTGACCATTGCTTTCCTGTGTAATTCCTCAGGAGTGTAAAACTTCCTGTCCCGCCAGCAATGCCCGCCCTGAGTTTTTCCCTGTATTCCTGTTCCGAAACTCCGTCAGGCTTGGGGTCTTTGGTAATCAATTCTTTCCAGTATTGATATTTGTCGGGCGTGGTATATTGATATATACCGAAGCCTGCTGCCGCCAATGCAGCGATTACCAGTAGGTATTTGTAGATTCTATTCATTTGATTGCCTTCAATTAATAATTAAGGTCGTCTGAAACTTTTCAGACGACCTTTTATCGTTCAAGCTAGGCTTTACTCAACCGTTACCGATTTAGCCAGGTTGCGCGGTTTGTCCACATCCGTACCGCGTGCGAGGGCGGCGTGGTAGGACAGGAGCTGCACGGGGATGGTATGCACGATCGGCGAGAGTACGCCGACGTGTCGCGGGGCGCGGATGACGTGCACGCCGTCGGTGGCGTTGAAATTGCTGTCCAAATCGGCAAAGACGAAGAGTTCGCCGCCGCGTGCGCCGACTTCCTGCATATTGGCTTTGACTTTGTCCAGCAAGCCGTCGTTCGGTGCGATGACGACGACGGGCATGTTTTCGTCCACCAATGCCAGCGGGCCATGTTTCAATTCGCCTGCGGGATAGGCTTCGGCGTGGATGTAGGTGATTTCTTTCAGCTTCAACGCGCCTTCGAGAGCGATCGGGAAGTGGATGCCTCGACCTAAAAACAGTGCGCTGTTTTTCTTGGCGAATTTTTGCGCCCACGCGGCGATTTGCGGCTCAAGGTTGAGGGCGTGTTGGATGCTGCCGGGCAGTTGGCGCAGTTCTTCGACGTATTCATGCGCTTTTTCGGCGGAAACAAAGCCGCGTTGTTTGCCCAGCGTTACCGCCAAGCCGAACAATACAACCAGTTGCGTGGTGAACGCTTTGGTAGAGGCAACGCCGATTTCTGCGCCGGCACGGGTGTACAGCACCAATTCGCTTTCGCGCGGCAGGGCGGATTCCATGACGTTGCAGATGGATAGGCTGTGTTTGTGTCCTAAAGACTGCGCGTATTTCAGGGCTTCCATCGTGTCCAAGGTTTCGCCGGATTGGGAAATGGTGATGACCAATTGTTTTGGATCAGCAATCACGTCGCGGTAGCGGTATTCGCTGGCGATTTCGACATCGGTCGGGATTTTGGCGATGGATTCGAGCCAGTATTTAGAGGTCAGCGCGGCGTAGTAGGACGTGCCGCAGGCAAGGATTTTGATGCTGCGGATGTCGTCGAACACTTCGCGTGCGTTCGCGCCGAAGTTTTCAGGTTCGAAGCCACCGTCAAGGAAAACTTCGGCGGTATCGGCGATGGCACGCGGCTGTTCGTGGATTTCTTTTTGCATGAAGTGGCTGTACGGGCCCAACTCCAGCGAAGCGAGCGACAATTCGGATACTTTGACTTTGCGTTGGGTGTCGGCACCGGTTTTGTCGATGAGTTTTTCGATGCCGTTCGCGCTCAATACGGCGATGTCGCCGTCTTCCAAATAGGCAATGCGGCGGGTAAAGGCGATGACGGCGGAAACGTCGGAGGCGATGAAGGTTTCTTGGTCGCCCAATGCCACCAAGAGCGGGCAGCCCATGCGTGCGACCACCATTTCTTCGGGTTTGTCCTGCGCCATCACGGCGATGGCGTATGCGCCGTGGAAACGGGCGATAGCTGCGCGGACGGCTTCAAACAGTTTGCCGCCGTTTTGGGTGTATTCGTGATTGACGCTGTGGGCGATGACTTCGGTATCGGTTTGCGATTCGAAGGTGTAGCCCAAGGATTGGAGGCGTTCGCGTTCGGCTTCGAAGTTTTCGATGATGCCGTTGTGGACGACGGCAATCATGCCGCCGGAGATGTGGGGGTGGGCGTTGGGTTCGGTTACGCCGCCGTGGGTCGCCCAGCGGGTATGACCGATGCCGATGTGTCCGAACACGCCTTTTTCGCACGCGGCGTCTTCCATCAGCTGCACGCGGCCGACACGGCGCACGCGTTTGATTTTGCCGTCTGCGTTGACGGCGATACCCGACGAGTCGTAGCCCCGATATTCAAGGCGTTTGAGACCGTCGGTCAGAAAATCGACTACATTGTGATTGGCGCGAATAGCACCTACGATACCGCACATATAAGTTCCTTAGTATCAATATGGGGCAGTAGCCCCGTTGGTAAAATCCGCAACGCTGACTTTCAGACGGTACGAGGTATTGTTTCAAGCTTTTCGGTGCCATTACTAACTAAAAGAACGGCTACCAAAACTTTTCTCAACTACTTCCCGTTGTGCTTCTTGGGCAATAGTTTGTTGTTCTTCTTGCTTTATTTTCTCCTGAACTTTGGCATCAAAAGCATCAACGATATCTTTATTGTCTGCTAACAACTGTTTGGTAAACGAACCGTCTTTATCGTTAATCAGGTTGTTAACTAAAGTACTAAAGTCATCATATGAAAATTGCGTACCTACTTTCTTATCTTCTCTCTGTTTAATTTTATTTATGGATTTTTCAGGATCAATAAATAGGTTTCTAATTTCATTATGATTATCTTTTTTATTCCCTTCTAATTTAGCAGGATTGTCAAGAGGAGTTGTTTTAACACTATTCCATTTATCAAAAAGACTATTATCTTTTTCTATGATATTTAATTGAGAGATTAAAGTTGCGCCTAATACTGCCTCTTTTCGACCAGTTTCTATATAGTCCTTTTTGCCGCTGGCTTTAATAAAGCTATCAATTCTACTATCTACTTCATTGACTGAATGAAATTTCCCATCTTTAACTTCTTGCAAAACTTTTCTCCCCCACCTTTCACTTTGATTATAAAGTTTTGAAGTAACTGCTACTAAATGTGTTTTATCATCAAAAGATAACTCTTGATATAGTTTTGTTTCTTGTAGAGGAATAAAAATATTTTGCTCAATCTTATTGATCTGATTTACATCTCGAGTATGAACCCAAGTAATTCCATCTTTACTACTTAAGAATTGATTTAGCCTAGATTTAAACTCAGATGGCAATGGTCGCCTATCTTCTCTTATTATCTCTTTCCCCGTTCTTCCCAAATCATGAATTATCGCTTTTTCTTGAGTTTCAGAGAGCCTCCAATCAGGTTTTTTCTCTAATGTCCATTTTTGATATGCTCCAACTAAATCTTTGGCAACTTCAGGGTGTTGTCCTAAATCTGTTTGTATTGTTCCAATAGAATATCCACTATTTCCGATGGGATATAATTTTCCATCTCTAGTATTTGCTGCGATAACTAATCTATAAGCGTTTGATTTTGATTCAGAAGAAACACCTACTGCAAAGTAAGCTATAGTTTGGAAATCTTCTTTACTTAATGTTTTATGTTGGTTGGTTGAATCTACCATTTCATACCCCTTATTTAGTTAAAATAAACTCATTACCTTTTTTATATAATTTATTATATGTTATATTATATTCAATAATTTTATTATTTTTTTTAATAAAATAACTTCCATCATTTTCATATTCAGGACAAGATTTATACCAATTGTTTCCTTCATCAGAACAATAATTTAAAAATAGTTTGTTTCCCTTCACATATCCTTTTAGTTTTCCACTTCCCCCGCTACCTGTCGAAATTCCTTCATTCCATATCCCTGTAACTAAATTACCCGTTTGTTTAAGGACCAATTCTTTCCCTCCAACGGTATCTCCAACCTGATCCGTATATAACCAAGTCCCTGAAAAAGATAATGGGCGAGCATTGGAAAATGCTGCCAAAGGAATTAATAAAAATATTGCGATAAGTTTTTTCATTATTTATCCTCCAAATATTACTAGTATCGTTTCTGAATTACTCTGTAACCATTTTCTCCAGCCTTACTTGTCCTAGCGCATAATTCGTTTTCGCAACGGACAATATCCGCCCGATTAATCCGTGTAATCATATCTACATCGAGCTTCTTACTCCGGAGAGCATTTGAATAAAACCAAAACAATGCAATTTTATCATTGATCAGATTGCTAACTAATGCACTAAAATCATTGTATTGTGCGTTTGATGAATGTTGCTGCCCTTTTTGAATTTTATCTAAATATTCAGGAGTTAATTTTTGATAATACTCATCATACTTATTTTGTCTATCTGCCAAACCATTTAAACCACCATTAATATATTTTGTAGCTTGTCGTACATTCTCTTTGTGAGAATCCGGAACTCTTTTTTCCCAATATAAAATAGCTATTTTGGCCGCAACTTCTGAAGTTGCGGCTAATTTTGGTTTATTAATTAGATCGATCTGCAATTCTTTCGTAGCCATTTCATAATTACTGCGCCCAGTTAATTGAATATAGCCTCTACCTCGATAACGGTAACCATCTCCTGAATTAGAATTACCATTTCCCATTCTATTGGAGTACACATCATTAGCAATTTTTTCAGGGTTGTTAGCAATATTCAAAGCTTTTTCATTTGAATTATGATTTCCATCTGCATATCTTTTGGGCCATAATTAAGCTAATCTTTTAGCAGAATAATTTAAATTTTCTTCCATAGTACTAAAATTACCAGATTCATGAGCAACCTGAGCAAGAAGATTGGCCAGTTCTTTTCTCGAAGAAATTCCATTCGACATAGCTTCCTGAAGGATTTTTTCCTCATGCATCAATTTCGTATTATTATTCATATAGACTCGCTCTACTTAATTATAAAAAAATTCATCATAATTGAAATCTTGAAGTTTTACTGGTTTTGAACTATTTATACTTTTCCTTTTTATCTCATTCTTGCCAGTTACCGTATCATACACGTTCAATCTCGCTTTTCTCAAAATCCATGTACTTAATTTAGGTGAATATTGAAATCTATATACAGAAGTCCATCTTTCACGACTTCCTCCTTCTTGTGTAATTTCAAACACATTTCTTTTTGCTTCAACCGAAACCAAAGGATCTCCTGTACTCACTCCTCCACAATATTTGCATAAAACCATATTACGGTTTTCAATAACTGTATTCCACTGTTTTTTAGAATCTTTAACAAGGATTTTTAAATTTCTTTTACCTCCCGAGTTTTCCTCAATAACTAATTTATCCTTTATTCTATCTTGATTTAAATCTATTTCTTTTTCATAAATTATCTTGGCAAGACTTTCAGGCCGACTTCCAGCATAAGCATTTATTAAAAATAAAAAACTTGAAAATCCATATAAGAAATACTTTACCACGTTTAAAATCCTCACTATTTATTTAGCTCAAATAAGTTATCATCGTTTTTTAATAACTCTATACCCATTTTCTCCAGCTTTACTTGTCCTCGCGCATAAATCATTTCCGCAACGGACAATATCTGCTTGATTAATCCGTGTAACCATATCTGCATCAATTTTCTTACTCTGAATAACTCCCGAATAAAACCAAATCAATGCAATTCCCCCAATAACCAACGTTGCCAATGTTAGCGATGTAACCCATACTGAACGGGAAGAAATTTTATTATTTTCCTCCTGTACTTTCCGAAGGTAGCCATTAAATTCTCTAACTTGATCTGCCATCTGATTACGGGCTTTTTCCATATCTTTTACATAAGCATAAACAGCTTGAGAGACTTCTTTTGTTACTTCCTCCCTAATCATCTGAACAAGCATACGACGTTGTTCAATTAAAGATTTGTCTAACTCATTTCGAACATCATTCACAAGTTTTTCACTATTGTCTCGATATGCAACCATTAATCTAGATGTCTCGATAACCAAACTTCGAGCTTGTTCTATATCAGTGTTTTCTTCCATTAATACGTCCTAATTAAGAATTAAGTCTTTCTTATTTTCAGGCAGCCTTACTTCTTATCGCCTTTTTCCGGACGCACCCAGCCTTCGATGACGGTTTGGCGCGAACGGGCGAGAACGAGTTTGTTGTCTTCGACATTGCGGGTAATCGTGCTGCCTGCGCCTGTCGTCACTTTGTTGCCGAGGGTGACGGGGGCGACTAGGACGCAGTTGGAGCCGATGCGGACTTCGTCGCCAATGATGGTTTTGTATTTGTTCACGCCGTCGTAGTTGGCAATGATCGTGCCTGCGCCGAAGTTGGTTTTGCTGCCGACTTCGGCGTCGCCGATGTAGGTGAGGTGGTTGGCTTTGGTGCCTTTGCCGATGGCGGCGTTTTTGATTTCGACGAAGTTGCCGACGTGTACGTCATCGGCCAGTTTGGCTTGCGGACGCAAACGGGCGTATGGGCCGATTTGGTTGTTTTCGCCGACTTCGCAACCTTCAAAATGGGAGAAGGGGGCGATTTTGCTGTTTGCGCCGATTTTGGCGTTTTTGATGACGCAGTTTGCGCCGATTTCGACGTTGTCGCCGATTTCGATGTCACCTTCGAGGACGACGTTAACGTCAATCACGACGTCTTGTCCGTGTTTCAGACGGCCTCTTAAGTCGAAGCGGGCGGGGTCGCGCAGGGTGACGCCTGCTTTGAGCAATTCTTGCGCCTGCTCGGTTTGGAAAATACGCTCGAGTTCGGCCAGTTGGAGTTTGTTGTTCACGCCGGCGGCCAGATGGGAAGCGCGGACTTGGACGGGATGAACTTTGATACCATCGGCAACGGCTTTGGCGATGAGGTCGGTCAGATAGTATTCGCCTTGGGCATTGTTGCTAGAAAGGCTGTTCAACCAAGCTTCGAGTTTGGCGTTAGGCAGAACCAAAATGCCGGTATTGATTTCTTTCACGGCCTTTTGGGCGGCATCGGCGTCTTTTTCTTCGACAATGGCGGTTACGCTGCCGTTGCTGTCGCGGATGATGCGGCCCAAACCTGTCGGGTCGGCGGGCACGTCGGTCAACAGGCCGACTTCGCTGCCGGCGGCTTCGAGCAGGGTTTCGAGGGTGGCGGTGTCAATCAGGGGGACGTCGCCGTACAGCACCAGCGTGCGGCCTTCGGCGGCAAGGTGGGGTAGGGCGGTTTTGACGGCGTGGCCGGTGCCGAGCTGTTCGGTTTGTTCGACCCAGACGACATCGCGTTTGACGGTGTCCAAGACTTGGTCTTTGCCGTGTCCGATGACGACGCAAATGTTTTGGGGATTCAGGGAGGCGGCGGCGTCGATAACGCGCTCAACCATGGGAAGGCCGCCGATGCGGTGCAGCACTTTGGGCATTTTGGAGTACATGCGCGTGCCTTTACCGGCGGCGAGGATGACGATATTTAAAGCTGTCTGAGCCATGATACGGTTTCCGTTGTCATTGTTTGAGGCCGTCTGAAAAGTGTGGCAACAAGTGTTGATTGTTTTTCACTCCGTTTCAGACGGCCTTGGGGATATTGTTATTTGGTTGCTGGCTGTTGGTTGGCAAATTGCGGTTTTTGCCAGTGCTGGCCGCGTTCGCCGTGTTCAGCATGATCCGCTTGATTGGGTTGGACGGCGCGGCGCTCAGGGCGGAACTGGTTGTAATTCATGTTTTTAGAGTAAGTACCGTCCTGATAAACGATAGGTGTGCCGGTAGCATATTTTTGGCGTACGGCGGTACGGCCGGATTCGTTGGTGTAGGTTTCCCAAGAGCAACTGGCCAAAACGGCGGCGGCGGTCAGAATTAAAGCGAGTTTACGCATGATGTTGTCCTTGTTTTTAAATGTCGGCAATACCGTGTATTGTACTTGTTTTTGCAAAACTTCACGGCAGTTTTGTGCAAAATTCAAGCAAACCCTGCATATCTTTCGCTATGCCGTCGGCAAATGGCAACGGATGGGCTTTTTCGCCGTACCAAACGGTCTTCATGCCCAAGGCTTTGGCTTGGTGCAGATTGTCGGCGCTGTCGTCCACCATAATGCACTGTTCGGGTTGGACGCCCAACAGGCGGCAGACGTTGAGATAGGCTTGCGGATTGGGTTTGTAGAGCAGGCCGAAGTCGTCCGTGCCGAACAAGCCGTCAAAATGTACTTCCAAGCCCAACGCCTCAACCAATGCGCGGACATAAAACGAAGGCCCGTTGGAAAATACGGCTTTTCGCCCTTTCAGACGGCCTAAAACGTCATCAGTTCCATCCATACCCTCCACCTTTGCCAAAATTTGCTTAAGTGGGTGACTTTCACGCAAAAATTCATCGATATCGACTTCGGGGTGATGGATTTGCAAACCGGCAAGCGTCGCGCCGTATCGGTGCCAATAATCTTGGCGCAGGTGGGAGGCGGCTTCTTCGGAAAGTTTCAGACGGCCTGCCATGTATTCGGTCATGGCGCGGTTGATGATGTAGAAAATGCCGGCTTCGGCATTGTGCAAAGTATTGTCGAGGTCAAACAGCCAAACGGGAGAATGATTCATATCGTGCCTTGATATGCAAATTTTGTTATGATATTTCGTATTTTACCCGCACAAAGGAAAGAGAATGAAACTGAAATTGTCCGCCTTGGCCCTGTTGCTGGCTTCGGCAAACCTGTACGCCCAAACCGAAGTGCGTTTGGCCGTGCACAAATCCTTCAGCCTGCCCCAAACCGTCATCGCGCAATTTGAAAAAGCCAACGATGCCAAAGTGTCCGTCATCAAGGCAGGCAGCGGCAACGAAATGCTCAACAAGCTGATTTTGAGCAAGGCCAACCCGATTGCCGATGCGGTTTACGGTTTGGACAACGCCAACATCGGCAAAGCCAAAGCCGCCGGTATCCTTGCCGCCAACCAACCCAAATCCGCACCCGTAACCGCCGCCCTGCCCGATGCGCTGGCCGTCGATTACGCCTATGTCGCCATCAACTACGACAAAAAATGGTTTGAACAGAAAAAACTGCCCTTGCCGCAAACCCTGCAAGACTTGACCAAACCCGAGTATAAAAACCTTCTGGTGACCCCGTCTCCCGCCACATCTTCGCCCGGCCTCTCCTTCCTCTTGGCCAACATCGGCGGCATGGGTGAAGAAGGCGCGTTCAAATGGTGGGCGCAAATGCGCCAAAACGGCGTGAAAGTCGCCAAAGGCTGGAGCGAAGCCTACTACACCGACTTTACCCAAAACGGTGGCGCCTATCCCCTCGTAGTCAGCTATGCCACCAGCCCGGCGGCCGAAGTCCACTACTCCAAAGGCAAATACAGCACCCCGCCCACCGGCAACCTCTTCCTCAAAGGCGGCACATTCCGCCAAGTTGAAGGCGCGGCCGTTTTGAAAGGCGCGAAACAACCCGAGCTGGCGGCCAAACTGGTGAGCTGGCTGCAAAGCGGCGAAGTGCAACAAGCCCTGCCTGCCGAAATGTGGGTCTATCCGGCTGCCAAAAACACGCCGCTGCCCAAAGTATTCGAGTTTGCCCAAACCCCGAAACACAGCGATTCCCCCAACCGCGCCGACATCAACACCAAACAAAAACAATGGGTGAGCCGTTGGAGCAAAACCGTTTTACGTTAAGCTGAAAAAGATTTAAGAAAGATTAAAGGCCGTCTGAAAAAACAAATCATTAGTTTTTCAGACGGCCTTGTTTTACAATGACCTTTTAAACAACTTCACACGCACACACAATTATGAATTTCGATCTTCAATCCCTCTCCCCCTTCTCCGGTTGGGAACAACTCGCCCAAACCGGCATGTCTTTCGGCATGAACCTGCTGGCCGCCTTAGCCATCTTCTTTATCGGCCGCTGGGTCGCCACGCGCGTGGTGACACTGATGAAAACCGCACTGACGCGCGCCAAAGTCGATAAAACGCTGGTCAGCTTCCTCGGCAACGTCGCCAACATCGGCCTGCTGATCCTCATCATCATCGCCGCACTGGGTAAACTCGGTATTCCGACCACTTCCGTGACCGCCTTGATCGGTGGCGCAGGCTTGGCCGTGGCTTTGTCTTTGAAAGACCAACTGTCCAACTTCGCCGCCGGCGTGCTGATTATCCTGTTCCGCCCGTTTAAAGTCGGCGACTTTATCCGCGTCAACGGTTTTGAAGGCATCGTCCGCGAAATCAAAATGGTGCAGACCTCTTTGAGTACGCCGGACAACGAAGAAGTCGTCCTGCCCAACAGCGTGGTCATGACCAATAGCATCACCAACCGCTCCTCCCTACCCCTGTGCCGCGCCCAAGTCGTTGTCGGTGTCGACTACGCCTGCGACTTGAAAGCCGCCAAAGCCGCCGTCTTGAGAGCGGCAACCGAGCATCCATTATGTGTTCAAACCAAAGAACGACCTGCCGTCGTATACATTACCAACCTCGCCGCCAGCGCCATCGAAATCACGCTTTGGGCATGGACGAACGAAGCGGATTTGGCCTTATTCCGATTCGGTTTGAACGAGCAGGTCGTCGAAAACCTGCGCGAAGCCAACATCAACATCCCATTCCCACAATGTGATGTCCACCTCATTCAGCCGAAAGACTGATTTCAACTTTCAGGCCGTCTGAAACCCGGCGGATCGAACACCCGCCCCATTCCACCCTTTCCATAAGGAGCCGCCATGTCCCATCTGCAAACCATCGCCGAACACCTGACCAGCCGCCGTCAAACCGTTACCTGCGCCGAGTCCTGCACCGGCGGTCTGCTTGCAGGTGCGCTGACCTCCCTCTCCGGCAGCTCGCAATGGTTTCATCAAAGCTTCGTCACATACAGCAACCAAGCCAAACAGGAGCGTCTCGGCGTCATGCCCGACACCTTGCTGAAACACGGCGCGGTCAGCCGCGAGACCGTCTATGAAATGGCACGCGGCGCAAAGGCCGTCGCGCAGGCAGATTACGCCTTGAGTATTTCCGGCATTGCCGGCCCTAGCGGCGGCAGCGCGGCCAAACCGGTCGGCACAGTCTGGTTCGGCCTGGCCACGCCCGAAGGTTCGTTTGAGCAAACCGCGCTATTCACGGGCGACCGCGAAGCAGTAAGGGCGCAAGCCGTCGAATATGCATTGGCTTTCTTGGCGGAACATTTGGTTTGATAGAAAAACTCAGGCCGTCTGAAATCTGGTTTCAGACGGCCTTTCACAAATTAAGATATTTAAAACTTTAATGGTATATACTTAATCATATTTTTACTATCAACCGAAAATATAAAGGAAAAATAATGAACAAAACAAAAAAATATACACTAGCTCTTTTAGGTTTTTTTGCAACTTTTTTAAGTGCCTGTTCCCAATATGGCGATCCATATAAAGACGTACCGAAAGAAATTAACGGACATCCTGTATACGAGGTGCCGTTCGAACAGCCTTTGATTATCAACCCGAAGAAAGAGCAGGTGTTTTATTTTAAATTGAATAAGAAATTTGAAATAGGCAATGCTTTCAATATTCGGACTGTTGTCTTGAGACCAGATTCAAATATAGTCACAAAGCATATTGTCGATGGAGTAGAACAGTATAAAACTCAGGAAATTCCAAAGTATACAAAATATAGAAATTTGGATCGTGAATTGGTTGAAAAAGGACTATTGCAGTTTGAAATGTCCCTGCAACATTTTGACAAACAAGGAAAAGAAGTCAAAGTAGGGCTTAAAGAGGGAAGTATCAGCTATTATTTGGATGTATTGCAAAAAAGTGCTAACAAAAAACATCCTATCCGTTTTGAGAGTAAGGAAAAATATTTTACTGCGAAATATCCTGATTCTCTCGACAATCGTAAAATAGGCAATGAAGATTATCTTTCAACCAATATTATCGTAGCAGGTTTTTTAATACAGGATATAGGGGGATATTACAAACTTACGGTCAGACCGTTGCAGCAATATCCCGATTATCCCAAGTTGAAATTAGGCATTTATGTCAATATAGAACGTACCCCAAAATGATTTTATAGAAAGGAAATTATTATGAGTGGAAAAAGATATGCCCTGACGGTTTTAGGATTTCTAACAGCCCTTTTAAGTGCCTGTTCCCAATACAGCGACCCGTACAAAGACGTGCCGAAAGAGGTTGACGGGCATCCGGTGTACGAAGTGCCGTTCGAGCAGCCGTTGGTTATCGACCCGAAGAAGGAGCAGGTGTTTTATTTCAAATTGAAAAAAAAGCCAAAAGCCCTCGAAACGAACTATGCGATCTATATTATGGCAATGTATCCGCTTGAAGATGAAAAGTATTACGACGTTGGAAAGAGAGTGGATATGAATGATTATTTGATTGAAAACAAGTTGTTGAAATTTGAAACTTCTCTAGTGCATTTTGACAAAGGGAAGAAAGAAACTCAAATAAGTTTGAGTAATAATTTTATTCATTATGCCGAATTGCCAAAAATTAATAATAATTATGAGAATGCTATTAGATTCAAGAATAACCAAACTCAATTTGTTGCCGATGAATCTATTGCTCACTCGTCTCACACATTTAATGGAGAAGAATTTAGTATCCGAGAGAATGCGATGGCTTGGTTTCTGATACAGGAAAAAGGGGGCTATTACAGGCTGAAAATTAGACCGCTTCAAGATTTCCCCAATTATCCTAAACTCCGTCTATCTGTGTCCGTTAATACCCAACCGTATTACAAATAATTCAATTCTGAAACCCCTGATGAAAGGAAAAAATGATGAGCAATCAGAAAAAATATACCCTGACAATTTATGTGGCAGGCGCGGGTACGCCACTGTTGAGAGACGGAAAACCTTGGATGGAGAATGGCAAGCAACTGACCTCCGATCCAGGTCATGTTTTCTACGGTATTAGTGAAGATGGTGGTCGAACGATCAAGGCCTACGGTTTTGCACCGCCGCACGGTTCTGCAAAATTCGATTGGTACTCTCCCGACAAACCGGGCAAAGTTCAAGAGGACGAACATAAGGTTTATAGTCAGCAGGTGTATCGGAAAACGATAGCCATCACACAGACACAATATGACAAACTTAAAGATTTTGGAGAAACCCCAAAAAAATATGGTTTCAACGAAGACATCTACAACTGGAACAGCCGAAGCTGCATCGATTTCGTCTATGCCGCATTAAATGCCAGCAACGTTTATTCCACTCACAGCAAAGATTTATACAGGAACGGCCAGAAAATCGGTACGATTAATACTTCCGAAAAAGCGGCAACCAAAGTATTGGGCAATATTCCCGAATTTGAAAAGATCCCGAATACCATTTCCCGTTATCCCGAAGGAAAAAATATCGATGAGTTAATGGAAAATGTACACAAGCTAATGCCTGAGAGAACTTTTATCCAACGATACATTTTAACTGAAAATCAACGCGAACAAAGGCATCAATACGCACAGGTTAGCATCGATGGGGATATTCTAAAAATCAACGATATGCCTAAAACTGCCCAGGCCATCTTCCATCAGTGTAAACAGGCTTTTACTGACTTCTGTGATAAGAAAAATATTGCCTATGATAAAAATGATGTAGATAAAATTTCTATGTCATTAACCTCCACATGCTATGCAAACAATATGCAGGACGTGTCTTTATTCAATATTAACGATAATGGGAAAATCTCGGTCGGACACAGAGCCCCCGGATTAATAATGGCTTCTGTAGATATGTGGGAAGCGGCTAAGACGCCGGTAGAGGAAAGCCTGAGCCAAATTCAGCAAACGGCACAACAAATTGAATATGAGGAGCAACAAAAACAAATCGTGCAATCCCAATCACGTGGAATGATGCTTTCTTAACTAAAAAGGCCGTCTGAAATCTGGAAATCAGGTTTCAGACGGCCTTTTTATCTATTCAAACTATCGGCGGATTTATACGCCCAAAAGCTCTTTGCCGAGGAAGCTGCCTTTTTCGACACCCGGCAGGACGAAGAAATAGCCGCCGCCAAACGGGCTGATGTATTCCTCCAGCGGCTCGCCGTTGAGCAGGTTTTGCACGAAGATGAAGCCGTCGGCAAGGTTGGCCTGATAGCAGATGAATATCAAGCCGACATCGAGTTGGCCGTTGGCGGCGAGACCGCGCGAGTAGTTGAAGGCGCGGCGGTAGAGCAGGTGTTTTTTCATGAACTCAGGATCGCGCGGATTGGCAAGGCGCATATGGCTGTCTTTGGGCGTGATTTTGCCGTCTGGGTCTTTGGCAAAATCGGCGGTGTCGCCCTCTTTTTTACCGTCCATGGGCGCACCGCTGTATTTGCGCCGGCCGAAAATATCGGTTTGTTCCTGCATCGGGGTGCGGTCCCAAAACTCGACAAAGTGGCGGATGAGGCGGACGGCCTGATAGCTGCCGTTTTTCGCCCATGCCGGTTCGTCCAAGCTGTTGGCGGCAACGCCTGTCCACAGGACTTGATCGGCGACTTTGGGATCTTCGACCTTGGGATTGCCGGAGCCGTCACGGAAACCTAAAAGGTTGCGCGCGGCAATGGCGCCGGGTTCGGCTTTAGGGAGCCAACCGTCTATGCTCCAGCGGATCACGGCAAACTGGGCGGTATTTTTGATGATGTCGCGCAGGGCGGCTTGGCAGGTTTCGGGGGAAAACGCGCAAATTTGCAGGCTGAGGTCGCCATCGCACCACGATTTTTGGAGTTTGTCGTTGGGGAAGTCGCGCATTTCCTGCAGGTGTTTCGGCTTTTTGTCTTTGAGGCCGAAGCGGTCGTCAAAGAGGCTGCTGCCGACGCCGACGGTAACTGTCAATCCGTCGGGGCGGAATTGTTTGCCGAGGATACCGCTGCCCGCAGGCGGGAGTTTGTCGTCGCCGTCTTGGTATTCGCCGCCTTGGGTGAGAAATTCGATGCGGGCGGTCAGGGCGCGGAACAGGTTTTCAAGTTGTTTGGCGTCTTTGGCGGTAACGTCAAAGGCACACATGATGCCGAAGAGCTGGTGTGGCGTAACGATGCCTGCCTGATGCTCGCCATAACACGGATAGGCCAGCTCGGAATGTTGGTTGTTTTGGGTTTCGGCGGCGGCTTCGCCTTGTTTTTTACCGGCAAAATAACCGGCAACGCCGATGGCGCCGGCGGCAAGGGCAGTTTTGAAAAGGGTTCGTTTTTCGGGTTGTGCCGGTTGTTTGTTTTGGCTCATGGTCTGCTCCTTGGCAGGGAACGGAAAGATTGCAATCGTGTGAAGTAAGGTTGGTTTTCAAGCATATTTTGTGTGGACGACAATAAGATTCAGACGACCTTTCAATATCCAAAGGCCGTCTGAAAACGCGTTATCTTATTTCAAACCCAAAATGCCGCGCAGTTTGGCCAAATCTTCTGCCAAGGCATTAATCGGCGCCTGCAGGGCTTTGCGGTCTTCTTCGCTCAATTTGTCGTACAGCTCGAAACCGTTCGGGGTTTTGTATTTCGCCAAAATGTCTTCAACCTGTTTGAAGTTGGCATCGGTTTTTTCCAACAACGCTTTGTCTTTGGCTTCGATCAGCGGACGGAACAAATCAACGATTTTTTTGGAGCCTTCCACATTGGCTTGGAAGTCGCTCAAGTCGGTATGGCTGTAACGGTCTTCTTCGCCGCTGATTTTGCTGCCGGCCACTTCTTCAATCAGTTCGGACGCGCCGCCGACCACTTTGCCTGGAGGGAATGCCAATGCGTCGATTTCTTTTTGCAGGGCTTCAACATCGGTCATCAGTTTCGCTGCAATTTCCTTCACGCCGGATACGTCTTTTTCTACCCAAAGGGCGTGTTCGATACGGTGGAAGCCTGTAAACCCGGCATCTTTCGCACCGTCTTTAAAGTCGTCTTCACGCGCATCGATGACGGGGTCGAGTTCGCTGAAAAGCTCGGCAATCGGTTCGATACGTTCGTAATGGACGCGGGTGGCGGCAAACAGGGATTTGGCCTTTTCAATGTCGCCGGCTTTAACGGCTTCGGTAAAGGTTTTGGTTTTCGCCACCAGCTCTTTAACCTCGCCTTGAACGTAAGCTTTATAGTCGGCGAGCGGTTGGGACAGTTTTTCCAAATCCGCTTCGTTGGCAGTGTCTTTGAAGCCGCTGTCGGTAACAATCAGCTTACCGCGCGGATTGGTCAACAGGCCGCAAGTCATTTCATATTCGCCCGGCAGCAGGGTAACGGTCATTTTGTCGGATAAACCCGGGGCGATGTTTTCACGTTCGTCCACCACCATCACGCCTTTCAGGATTTCCCATTCCAGCTTACGGCCGCTGTCGTTTTTAATGTTGAACACGACTTGGCCACTGGGGACGGTCAATTCCATCGGTTCGCAGGCAGTATCGTTCACACCGATATTGACCGAACCGTCGGCATTGGCGGCAGCGGATGCGCCTGAAGCGGCAGGCGCGGCTTTTTCGGCTTCAGGCGGCTGACACGCGGTCAAACCCAGAGCCAACATTACGGACAAAGCAGTCAGATTGAATTTTTTCATTTTCATTCCTTTTTATTTAGTTAACGTTTTTGCCGGCGCGCTGCCGCGCAAAAACCAAATCATGACGGGAACCAGATACAGCAGCCAAATCAGGACTTCGCCTTCGGTCGGATGGTCGGTATAGCCGAAGAAACCGCCGAGCAGCACGCCTAAAGGGCTGTCTTCATGCAAATATTTCGATGTGTCGAAAGCGATGTCCTGCATCGCATTCCATACGCCAGCCTCATGCAGCGCGCGAAACGAACCGGCCAGCAGACCGGCCGCCACCACAATCAAAAACGCGCCCGTCCAACGGAAAAATTTCGCCAAGTTCAGGCGCATACCGCCCTGATAAATCAGCGTACCGATGACAACCGCCACCAACAGCCCCAACACCGCGCCTATCGGCATAGACCACGTCGGGCTTTGCTGGAACACGGCCAGCAGGAAAAACACGCTCTCCAAACCTTCGCGCGCCACAGCCAAAAATGCCATGCCGACCAAGGCCCAACCCTGGCCGCTGCCGCGGTTCAAGGCCGACTGAACAGAATCCTGAAGATGCTGTTTCATCGAACGTGCGGCCTTTTTCATCCACAAAATCATGTACGTCAACATCGCCACAGCCACCAGGCCGATAACGCCGACCACCAATTCCTGTTCTTTTTGCGGAATCTCGCCCGTAACGGAATGAATGCCGTAACCGATACCCAAACACATGGCCGCAGCCAAAAACACGCCCAGCCAAACCTTCGGCATCAGCTCGCTGTGTCCCGACTGTTTTAAAAAACTGGCAACAATGCCGACGATCAGGGCGGCTTCAATGCCCTCGCGCAGCATAATCAAAAAAGCAATCAGCATAAAAAACTCTAAAGTGAAACGTTCATTTGTTAACGCATTTATAACGCTTTACGCTTAATAACGCAAATTATTTTCATTTTTTAATAATCCTATAATTATTAAGATTTTTTAAAATAAAATAACGAACGTAATCAATAAAAACTAAAAGGCCGTCTGAATTTTATTTTTTCAGACGGCCTTAAAAATCATAACTAACTGTAAATAAATAATAAAAAAGTTTCATAACATAAAATTCTCTATCGGTTATATTTTCAAAATTTATCAAAAATAAAAGGTTGATTTACAGCAAGAATCAAAAGCAACTTATCTTAATATAGTTCAAACACTGCTGCTGCAACCAGCAAACCATTACATAACAAATGCATAACAAAGGAACCTCCTATGCCACGTTTGAAACTCCACCAAATCGTTCTGGCCTTGGCCGTTTCTGCCGCGTTGACCGCCTGCGGTGAGAAAACTGCACAAACTACTGAAACTCCTCAAGCTGCTTCTGCCGCGAGTGCTGCCGATGCTGCCGCAAGCACCGCCGCCGTTTCAGCCCCTCAAAATTCTGCCGATGTTTCTGACGAAGACAAAGCCCTGTTGGAACGCGCGCAAGCTACGTTCAAACCTTTGCCTGACACAGCCGAAATGCAAAAAATCCGTCCGTTTACCGAAGAACAGGTCAAACTCGGCCAACAACTTTGGTACGAAAACCGCCTGTCCAAAGGCAACACCGTCAGCTGTAACTCTTGCCACAACTTGGCAACTGCCGGCGTAGACAACATGCCGACCAGCGCGGGCCACAAAAGCCAATTCGGCGGCCGTAACTCCCCAACTGCTCTGAATGCCGCCTTGTTGGGCAGCCAATTCTGGGACGGCCGTGCAGCCGATGTGGAAGAACAAGCCGGCGGCCCATTGCTCAACCCTGTTGAAATGGCCAACGCGACCGAAGCCGATGCCGCCGCAAAAATCGCCGGTATTCCTGAATACCAAGAGAAATTCAAAGCCGCATTCCCTGAAGACGGCACGGTTTCCTTCAAAAACATCACCACCGCATTGGGCGCGTTTGAACGTACCCTGCTGACCCCGACCCGTTGGGACGACTACCTGAAAGGCAACGTATCTGCCCTGAGCGAACAAGAACGCAAAGGCGTACGCGCATTTATGGACAACGGCTGTATCGCTTGTCACAGCGGCGTCAACTTGGGCGGTACCATGTTCCAAAAATTCGGTTTGGTGGATGGTCCTTACTGGAAACACATCGACGATCCTAAACACGACAAAGGCCGTGCGGACGTAACCAAAAAAGCCGAAGATGAATTCTTCTTCCGTGTTCCCGGCTTGAGAAACGTTGAACGTACCTATCCATACTTCCACAACGGCAGCGTTTGGGAATTGGATAAAGCCGTCAACATCATGGCGAAAGCCCAATTGGGTAAAACTCTGGCTCCGGAAGAAACTGAAAACATCGTTGCCTTCTTGAAAGCCCTCTCCGGCAATGTTCCTGAATCTGCCCGAACCATGCCTGAGCTGCCTGTATCCACCGATGTAAAATCCCAACCTGACAACAAATAAGGTTTAGCACAAAACAAAGGCCGTCTGAAAATCCGTTTCAGACGGCCTTTTTGTTGCCGGGCATATAGTCGGCTTTGTTTCACGATTCCACACAATATGGTAATCTTGAGCCGATTTTCACCATACATCCGAAAGGAACATCATGAGCCTGATTATTGAAGACTTGCAAGAAGGCCACGGCAAAGAAGCCGTCAAAGGCAAAGAAATCACCGTACATTACACCGGCTGGTTGGAAGACGGTACCAAATTCGACTCCAGCCTCGACCGCCGTCAACCGCTGACCATCACTCTGGGCGTCGGCCAAGTGATTAAAGGTTGGGACGAAGGCTTCGGCGGCATGAAAGAAGGCGGCAAACGTAAGCTGACCATTCCTTCCGAAATGGGCTACGGCGCACACGGTGCCGGCGGCGTGATTCCTCCGCACGCGACCTTGATTTTTGAAGTCGAGCTGCTGAAAGTGTACGAATAAGCATTTGACGCTTCAAAAAACCGAGGCCGTCTGAAACCCGAATTTTGGTTTTTCAGACGGCCTGTTTTTATCAAGATTCGGTATAATGCCCTCTTTTACAAGCAAACCATTTCCCAAGGAACCCCCATGCTTTTACCCGAACAAGTCAAAACCCTGATTGAAGGCGTTACCCCTTGCGAACACGTCGAAGTCGAAGGCGACGGCCATCACTTCTTCGCCGTAATCGTTTCCTCCTCATTTGAAGGCAAAGCCCGCCTCGCCCGCCACCGCCTGATTAAAGACGGCCTCAAGCCGCAACTGGCAAGCAACGAATTGCACGCGCTGTCGATTTCCGTTGCCGCCACTCCGGCCGAATGGGCGGCCAAACAGGCTTAATTTGGAATCAAACAAAAGGCCGTCTGAAAACTTTTCAGACGGCCTTTTTCATACATATTAAACAGCGCAGGCAATCGATACAAACGCCAAACCGCATTCCACAATACGCAATCGCGGTGTAAATCCTACCGACACAACCGCCAAACTAGTCCTGCCGTTTCGGGAAAAACTGCACCACGTTCTCCCCTTGCGGCAACACCAATTTCTTCACGGCATGACCGTACACGGTTTCAAGCGTGATGTTCAGACGACCTTCGTTGGCAAAAATCTTATCCACACATTCCTTGGCCGCTTGCGGATTGCTGAATTTCAACGTATTCCACAATCCCAAGGTTTCCATATCCTGCCAAAACGTCCCGGCTTTTTTATAGCTCAACTCAAGCTTGGCCGTGTCGGTTACCGGATCGTAAAAGCCGTTGTCGGCAAGCATATCGCCCAAGTCGTGCATATCAATCAGCGTGGGCGCTTCGCATTCGATGCCTTCATGGTTCAGACGACCTGTCAGCTCGCTCAGGCTGTCGCGGCCAAAGTGTGTGAAAAACAATAATCCGTCGGTTTTCAAAGCGGCGGCCCAGTTTTTCAATACCGGCAAAATATCGTCGGCGCGGCTGAGGCTGAGGTTGGCCCACAACATATCGGCGGATGCTTCGGGCAACGGCGCGGTCAGGGCTTGGCAATGTTGCGGGATGGTTTTACCGGTCAGCTTCTGCCAGAAACCGCCTTTGCGCGCGGCGGCGGCGGTTTTCAAAAAATCGGCATTCGGATCGTATTCTTCAAACACGGCGTCGGGATAACGCGTGGCCAGCAGGCTGCGGCTGATGTCGGCATCGGCACCAATCAGCATGATGCGTTTGGGTGCATTGCGGACCAGCTGCAGGCGCTCGTCGGTGTCTTGGGCGAGATGGCGGTGAATCTGCCAGCGTTTGTCTTGGGGGTTCATGTTTCAGACGACCTTTTTATTTATAATTTGATAGTATAAGTCTTCGTATAATAGGTAGAAATGTATTATTTTAATGTTGTTAAATTAATATGGATAAAATTTAATAGGTAATCCATTACTTTGAATATTATTACAACTATCCACTCTCCACTCATTAGTTACCGATAATTCTTGAGTCTCAATCTCATCTGAATAACGATTTGTCAAATAATGGAATTTTTGGTTTGTCGAACCCACCCAATTTCTTGTTGTTTCTATTTGTGTATTATCAAATTCTCCGTCGATCAATAGGTCTGTAGAGTTTAATAGCCTTTTGCTGCCTGAAAATTTATTTTCTGACAGTTCGGTATATTCGTAACCGGAAAAAACCATTACAGATAGATTTAGATTATGTGCAGCCTCGGCAATATCGGCTAATCCTTCAGCTTGTAAAAAAGGCTCTCCACCAAGAAAGGTAAGACCCTCCAGTGGATATTTTTCTGTTGCGTTTTTAAGTAATTGGATGATTTCATTCGATCGCATAAGATGGGCAGGTTTTATTTTCAGTAATTCACCATTGCAACAACCTTTACACCGTTTCAGACATCCTTGAACCCAAATGACAAAACGCAGACCCGGTCCTTCGGCTTCGGTAGCTTCAACAATATGGGATATATTCAGCCAGTGCATTATTCCAACTCGAAATCAAAATATTTTCCTGCCTGCAAGACTTTTAATGTCCTGCCTTTTAATTTATGGGGCTGTTCTACTTGCTCAAAGAGAAATTCTGCCAGCGGGTCGAATAAATATTTTGTTAACACGTTTAATACGCCACGCCCCCCGTGTTGGTAATTTACTTGTTTGATTAATGCATCTAGTGCTTTATTCTCATTTTCAAATACCAGTTTTTCAAGCCCCCATTTTTCTTTCAGACGGCCTGGCAACGGTTTAAGTTTTGCGCGCGCTATATCTTTTAATACAGCATTATCCTGTATGAAGTTAAACGGGATAATGTTTGCATCGCCTATACGTCCTAATAATTCTGGGCGGTTTAGTTCGTCTCTAAAATGAGATTGCACTGCCTGCTTAAATTGTTCTGCAATATTTTCTTTATTATCTTCGTCAGGTCGAATATTAGTTGCACCGATATTGGAAGTGAAAACAATAAAGGTATCAGCAAAAGAAATGGTTTCGCCTTTGCCGTCGGTCAATCGGCCATCTTCTAATATTTGTAGAAACTTATCTAAAATCCGAGGATGGGCTTTTTCGATTTCATCAAACAAGAGCAGGGAAAATGGGCGTGTTTTCACTGCATTGGTCAATTGACCTCCTTCTTCAAAACCGACATATCCCGGCGGTGCGCCGACTAAGCGTTGATCGGCGTGTTCGTGATTAAATTCGGACATATCGAAGCGGATGCAGGCATCCTCATCACCAAATAGAAATTGTGCCAATGATTTTGCTAATTCGGTTTTGCCTACACCTGTCGGTCCGACAAAAAACAGCGAGCCTTTAGGCATACGGGCTTTAACTGAATGTTGCAACCCTGAAAGCCCGGTATAGGCCCGTATCAAAATCTTGTTTACGGCTCCAATTGCCGATTCTTGTCCTTTGACTCGCCTTTGCAGCGTGATTTGGGCATCTTTCAATCTTTGATAATTCAATTTTTCCCAAGGGGATTGGCGTTTACCATAACGGTACAGCGATACTAAATTCTGTATATTGATAGGTGCCTGCTGTTGTCTGGATAAGCGGACAAGGTTATCTATATCGCGTAAAGTCAGGGTGTCGGTCAACGTAACAAAATCTGCCAACGATTGACTTCCCGCACTCAAATTATCACTAACCTTCCACTGTGTTTGTCTTGCCAAAATAGCGGCTTCGCGTTCGGAAATATTAGGTAGGGGGATGGTTATTTCGGCAAATAAAGGATTGTTCAGATAAACGGATGGCGGTAAGGCGGTATTGCCCGAGCACAGAAAAACCAACAGGCTTTGCGGTTGGCCCATCGCTTCTGCGGTTGTTGTTTGTTCGGCATCCCGTAGGCCAGTAGCAATTTGTTGCAACCAAGCCCGTTCCGTTTCACTCAAGGCATTGATTTGCCCGAACAGATAATTTGACCAATCTACGATAAAGGCGGCTTTTTTCTGTGTTTTGGTCATGACTTGTTCAACGGTAGCAAAAAAATCCTGAGGCTGAATGGGAATGCATCCGGATATTGCTTTATTATCTTCACCGTCATCGTCAAAATCGTAAGCTTCACCGACTTCGGCCTGCATGCCGAGCCGGTTCAATCCATCCCATTCCTGAGAGGAAACACCTGATATCCCATTCAAACGTGAGTAAAATACAACCTGTTCGAAACCTTGTGCTTTTAAACTTTCTTCAATAATTCTGTTTATCGGCATTAATTTGTTATAACGGTTGAAACCTAAGTCAATGATGTTTCCGCTGATGATTAAAGCCCGACGTATCATGGATTGACGTTCAAAGTTTTCTAGCCATGTATTGATGTATTCGTTCATTTTTTTACCTTAGTGCGATTTTGCCGTATGTGTTGGATTGATGGGTTTGGCATCGGCATGTTCGTCATCCGGATTTTCCCAAAGAACACGTTCATCAGATAAATTTACACCATAAACTTCGGATAGTTTCGGCAATACTTTTTGCATATCTTCTTTACAGCGTTGCCCTTTATAGTTATCAAATTCATAGCGAACCGCACCATCTAAACGTACACGGAATTTTGCCCGGTTTCCTTGCGGGCGGCTTGCTTGGATGACAACGACGCTGTCTTCACCGACACCTTGTTTGACCGGTGGCAAAACCGTAAAACCGGCTTGCTTCAGCGATTGATGTACGGCTTTGACCATTTCCTTACGGACTGCTTCGTTTTCAATCACCGTATCTTCGATTTGGTGGGCTTCTTGGATGATTTCTGTCAAATCCTTCTGATTTTCTTGCTCAATTTTTTGTTTTAACCGCTCGGATTCCGATTGTGGCAGATTGGCCGTTTCAATAAATCTTAAAAGATCGGACTTTTGTGTTTGTGCAACTTCGTCTTGTACGGTTTTAGCAAAATTTTTCCGAATTTCTTCGGCTTGTTGTTCTGCCGATTGTTTAATTTCGCGAATCGCCGATTTTATGTCAGCAATACTTAGATTTTCCTCCGTAATACGTTTTCGAAGTATTGCTAAAGGTTTGAATGCCAAATTTCGTGCCTGCTTATTTTCCCAATTACTTGTTTCCTGTATCCATACGTTTTCTATTTCAGCACGCAAACGTTCCGCCGCACGTTCCGCCTCTTCACGCAACAGACGTTGGTGTTCTTCCGCTACTCTTTTATTTTCCTGTGCTTCGTAACGTATGGCTTGTACAAGCCGACCAATAGCAAAACTGCGGTTACGTCCGTCATAAGCGTTCATATGTCTTACCCGTTGAATCTCAGTGCGTATGGTAGCGATGTTCTGCAAAGCAAATTCAGCCAGATCGCTGTTTTCCAAATCGTTTAGCTGCTGTTCGTAACGGCGCAGATAAATTTCCGTTGTTTGGCTGATTTCGGCTTCCCTTGCCTTGCGTGCGGCTTCGCGGATTTCCCGTTCGCGTTCCAATTGCCAACGGTTTTCGCTGATTTGACTCATTTTATTCGTCTCCTAAATCGTTTTCAGACGACGTTACGGTTCAGATGGTTTTAATACCGACCGCCGTAGCGTGATTTTTAAGGTTTTTATCTTCCGTATAAAGCACAATATCGTTCAACTTATATCGTGCGGCAACAGCCAGGATGGCTTGATCGTTTTGTCCGTTGCGGTTCTGACCGTCTGCTTCTGCCCCCATTAATGCCAAAATTTCCGGTTCGGCGGATTCCGTATGCCGCGCCAGTTTCAATTCTTCAATCTTGCGTATGGCCTCGCGTATTTCAGCGGCTTCTCGTTCCAACCGTTCAACGTTTTTTTCTGCTTGGATTTTTTCCTTTTCCACCGATTGACGCTTTAAATCCAAATTACGTTTTTCTTTTTCCAATCTGGCTTTTTGATTTTGGACTTTTAGGATTTGCACATTCAATTCATTGCACTGTTTCTCCAATGCCAGCCTTTTAGGTGATTTTTCTACCGCCGGTTTGGTTTGTCCGTTGATTTGGTTTTGCTGTTTTTGCTTGTTTTTGTTTTTTTTTAGCCATTTGGCCGTTCCTTACTGTTTAACTGGTTCAACTGCATTCTGACCGCATTTAACTCTGCTTTCAGACGACCTAAATGGGCATCGCAATCTGCAATTTGTGCATCAATGTCGTCTGAAACAATGGCTTCACATTGTTTGCTTTTTTCTATCAAAAGCTGCTCGGCCAGTCCTAATTTTTTTTCGATTTTCTCTTTTTGATGATCCAATTCGCCCAAGACGGTTTTCGGTAAAATGACCGTGCGTTCCGCTTGGATTGAAAATAGTCTGTCGGGGTGATGGCGGATATAGTTGGTATCCAATACGGCAAATTTCTGTGTTACGTCCATCGGTTCGAAATATTGGAATACTGCCGACTGCCATTGTTTTAGCTGCTCCGACAGTTTGGCAATGTCGTTTGAAGCAGAAATTGCAGGAAAAGTGCGGTTGATTTTTTCAACGTTTTCCTGCCATTGATCGATTTGTACCAAACTGTTTTGCTTGATGTCTTTTAACCTCAATTCGTCGGGTTTCAGACGACCTAATGCTTTATGTTGCGCCAGCAGGTCGGACAATTCGGGAATTTTACGTGCCGTCGATTTTTCATTACTGACCGCCCAATCAAAGGCTTGTCGTTGTGCTTCTGCTGAAAATCTTGCCAAGCTCAAATCTGTCTTGGGGAAAAGTTTGGCAAATTGTTCCAAATCGTCTTCATTATTAAGAGGCTCGATTTTTTCTTCCCAGTTCTCGGGGAGGAACGGCTTACTCCAAGTCTTTTTAATTAACTCGGCAAAGCCAACTGCTTGATTTATTGTCATCTCAGGCAATTTTTTCAGAATATCGACTGCGGGGACAAAATTTGCCATAAATGCCAAAACCGCCAGATTTGGCTGGGAAAGGGCGGGCAGGTCGGCAAGCCAATTTTCAGATTCTTGATATAAAATTTTTGCCGGTAACGGATACGGCTGATGATCGAAATAGCACTCAAGATAACCTGTTTCCTCCACAAAAAGCGTATTATCTGAAAAACGGAAAAATATGCGGGTCAGACCGTCTGAATCATCTAAGCGCGCAGGAACAAAAAGATGTTTGCCGTGTAATTCAGCTTCGGCAATGTTGGCGAAGACAATCAGCGGCATTTTATCGTTAAGTTCCTGATTTCCATTAAATTTAACTTCAACCGTATTGCCGATTTGGCGTGTGTCGGATTCCTTATCTGCCAAAACCAGCGACAGCAAACCGTTTTCAGGCAAATCCAAATCTACATCCCATTCGATTGCGTCTTCAGCATCAAAAATCATAGGTTCAAGCAGAACTTCTTTGATGACTTGTGGCTCGCGCGTATTTATCCATTGGGAGAACAGCTTGTCTTCGCTGTCAATATTCAAATAATGGTTGCTATCCAGTGTGAGCTTGACAGGGACAGTTTGCGGTAAAAATGTATCTTCATCACACGTTACGCTGATGCCGTCATGCTCCAATTCGGTTTCGGCATCAAACCATTTTTGATTTGTAGACTCCAGCCCACTCAATTGCTGCAATAAAGCTTCATCAACAGGGAAAAGGGAACAATTCAGCTCAACAACATCTTCTACGTTGCTTGCGCTTTGTTTTGGTTTGCTGACATATTCATTCAATAATGGATTAAACCAAAATTCAGCATTTTCTGTTCTACGCCGTCCCGGCATTTTTTTCTCATGGTAAAACTTTTTGCCATTGTCGGTCAGCCTTAAGTCTCTTAGAGACAACTTATCTAAATCATCTTTCTTATCAGGTAAGTCAATATGTTCAATTAAACCCGTATCATTAAGATTTTCCAACGTATAGCGGATAAAGGTAAAATCCAGTTTCAGTTTATGGGCAATCTGCGCCAAGTTGTTATCTGCCAACTGTGGAAAATCATTATGGGCAAGACCCATCAACAACTCGGTAAATACGGTCGGCGTACCAATTTTACGGTAGCGATACTCTGTATCCACGCGGTAAATCGGATAGGAAAAGGTCTTTTTTGCCAGCAATTTATCCATTATCTACGCCCTTTTTGCTGAGGTTGTATGTTTGGCAGGATGGCGGAAAATTCTTTCGCATCGCAAATTCCGCCTGTTTCTGCCCAATGTTCTAAATATTTGAACATATTCTTATAAACCATTTCTTTATCGTATCCTGCTTTATCCATTCGAGGCAGTTTGACTTCCCGGTTTTCCAGCATATTTCTTGCACCGAATATCAATAAAAGATTTTGTGCGCGAGACATTGCCACATTGATAAATTCAAAACGGGCGATGTTTGCTCTGCCGGCTCGGAATTTTTGTGTTCTATCACCACCATTGTTTTTTACCAGGCTCAGTAAAATAATCGGTTTTTCTTTGCCTTGATAGCGGATAACCGTATTGATTTCTACATCAATGGCGGAAAACGATAATTTATCTTTATTGATTTTTCGGATTTCATCACGAATGACGCGGCATTGAGGCTGGTAAAATGAAACGACACCTACTTTCATTTTGTTGTCCTTGCCATAACCCAATGTCTCAAGCTGACGGTTTATATCCATTAATGTTTTGGCAATCATTCTTGCTTCTAATACGTTGATATTGCTTTGTCCGTCATTAATCGAAAAACGCTTTCCTTTTTCATCATCTGTCGTATCAATCCACAGCACATGGTCTTTTTTGGACAATAGTCCTTTAAACTCAATCCCATGAGGTCGTTCGGCCTCCGGATTGCCGCAAGTCAATTGCCTTTCATAAAAGTAGTTGATCATCTTCATGATGTCAGGGTGCATACGGAATTGAATATTTAAGCGTTCGCGTAAACTTTCCGGTGCCTTTTCAAACAATTCTTTAAACAGACTTGCCGTTACCATTTTTTCGAATTTATGCAAATTATCCTCGGTCAAATCCGTATCGGAATCTTGCTTGTTTTCCTGTGCTTCGTTTTGTTCGACCTCATCTTCAAATGTCAGTCCGTCGGCTTCATTGAATATCGGCGGCAATTGACGGTGGTCACCCACCAAAATAGCTTTCTTACCGCGCATAAGCGGCAGCAACATCTCTAATGGTGTGGCTTTGGAGACCTCGTCGATAATGACTACATCAAAACCGTCAAAATTATTATCGGTTAGTGTCCGCTCGTTTTCGTTGCAGGTAATGGCAACCAGATTGCAGCTTTCAACAAACGGTTTTTCCAGATCGTTCCAATCTTTTTCCGCGCTTTTTTCAGGTTCCTTCAAGATTTCCTGCCAACGGGTGAATAAAGGCATAAAATCTTGGTTTTGTGTTTGTAGAGTTTGTAGTTTACTTTCTAATGTGTTCAAACGGCTTTGCTGTGTGGCAAATTCTGACAAAAAGTCGGCTTCGGCAGAAAATCCGCCATCGATAAGTATTTGTGCTGCCTGTTGTTTTTTCAGACGAACTCGTTCGGTAATTTGATGCTTATCCTCTTTTAATGCTTCAAGATCGGCCTGCTTTTCCCGTACGCTTTCATCATTTGGCGGTTGTAAATCATATCCTTGCAATTGATTGTTCAAATCCCAAACTGTATCTTGCGCCAATGTCTGATATTTCTGTTGGAATATGGTTAGATTTTGAACGCGCTGTATCAGCAACGGTTTGAGCATTGCAGGATTATTTTGCTCAAAACGTTTTGCATCGTTAAAAATTTGGTAAGGTTCGAGATTTAGACCGTCCGACGGTTTATCTTTCAGACGACGTAATTCTTTGCGCTTTTCTTTCCATTGAGCGGAAAGCTCATCGCTGTCATCATTTTCCATTTTGTCAGCGATTTCATCGATTTCCTGCTGTAACTGTTCTATTTTCAGTAGAGTTTTCGTATCTGCCCCCATTGTGCCATTGCCACCGTTCAATCGTGCTAAATCTGCTTCCATTTTTGGCAAAACTGCCTGAATACGCTGATAAAGTTGAATCAGTTTATAAAGAATGGCAGCTTGGTTTTCTCTTTCGGCAAGAAACAGCTCGTAAGAAAACGGTTGGCTGATATGCAGATGCTCAAAGTTGGTAAGATGTTCTACCAATGGATAAAGTGTTTCGGGTAAAACAAAATCGCTGTTGCGCAAGGCTTCACCGGAATTTTCCTCATTGAGTAAGCCGATAAGCTGTGCAATGTTTTCTATATCGCGGCTATGTCGTCTGAAAATATCCTGCTGTTCGTCAAACTCAATTTTAGCTTGGATAAGTGCCTGTTCTGCCTGTTTCAGACGACCTTGATTGGTACGGTATTCTGCACGAAGCTGTTGCAAATCATGTGCCACAAATTCAGCCTGTTTTACCCATTCGCGAAGTTTTTCGGTTTCTTCCGATAATGCGTTAAACGGTTGCAGGTATTCTTTGGCTACATAATTGCGCAACGCTACATAATGTTTGCTCAATATACTTTCGCCGGTAAATTGTTTACCTTCTTCCGTAATGCGGTTGGCACTTTTTGCTAAACGGATAGCCCTTAATTCAGGATGGTTTTGCAGGCGCGACAAAGCATTATCCAATGCGTCGTGAGCTTGGCTTGCAAGCAAGACCGTTTCTCCGCGCTTGGCAAATTGTAGGCAGGCCTCGGCGATGACCGTGGTTTTGCCAGTTCCCGGTGGTCCCTGAATCAAACATATATCAGGTGCCGCCAGCATTTTTTGTACGGCAGATTTTTGTTTGTCATTCAGATTTTTATTTTCCCATTCAGTAATTTCGGGAATCTCGTTCGGCCGGTTGGCATTTTTAATATCAAACAGATAACTTGAAAGATACGGCGCATAACAACCTTCATTTTGTTGCAGGTTTTTTACCGCCCGGCGATGACGCTCAATCAACGCTAAATCGCCGACTAAAGAAATAGACAAGAAACCGTTTTTGGGAAGATTTCGGAATAAATGATCAATTTTATCTTGGCGGGAATGTTGATTACCGTCCTGCTTATCTGAATTGGTATTATCTTCAAATTGGGAAATTTTGTTACTCAGTTCCTCGGAAATATCGACAAAAACATCAGCAAATACTGCCTTGCTGAAATCAAATTGATTTTTTCCCCCCGCATTTTCTTGTTGCAACGTTTTACGATAATCCTCACAAGCCTTCACCTTGGCTTTATCTGAATGGTTGAATTGGATAATTTTGACACCGTCTTTCGCAAGTTGCCCTAATTGTGAGAAAGCACTCTCCACACGCGAGGCGTCTTTTTGAGGCAGTAAAAAACGGAAGGGTTGATCGGAAGTTTCTCTTTTAAAAGCATGCAGGTTTTGACGGCTAAATGCGGCACGTGCTTTTTTCAATACCTGTTCATCTTCCGCAATGACCAAAAAGTGTACCTGCCCTGTTTGTTCATTGAACTGCCAATTCAGGTATCGTAACCCCTGAGTTTTGTGTTTGATTAACTTATTTTTAAAGGTCAAAAAGCCTAACCAACCCGACAAGCGTTCTTTAGTTTTAGCGGCATATGCCGGTAGGGATTTTGTAAAATCAGAGGAAAGCAAATTAGGTTGACTGCGAGGCGGATATGAATTTTCCTGTAACTGATAAAAATGAGTTTCAACTTTTTTTTCATAAGCAGTCGCATCCATTACTCCATGTGTGAGAAATACTCGTTCAGGAATAAAAACAGGACTACCAGTTGCTGTCGGACAATATCCGATAACGGCTACCGCGATGTTATGAGGAATATGTTGATTGAAAACAGGATGGGAAGAAATTCGAATAGATAAAGAAATTTTTTTTTCCGAATTATCTTGCAAAGAAAGATTGGCAAAGTTAGCAACTATTGTTTCATCGGCTAAGAAGAAATCTTCGCAAAACTGTTTCGCAACAGTCTCATATTCTTTGCTTGAATATTGCGGAAATTGCGCTTTGTAGGAACGAAAAGCACGGGAAATACTCTTCCCGAGCATTTCTTGTGTTACAGAATTTTTATGTTTTTGTTCGGTTTCGGGTAGGCGAAAATAAACAGTCTTTCCAGTCATGTTTAATAGTCCCTTTAAGATAAAATTTAAAGATAAAACTTATTAAATTGCAATGTAATTGCATTTTAATATTTTGTAATATAGATATTTTTCAGACGACCTTTTCGACAAAATTGCGGTAAGTTTCGGCAAATTCGGCGGCATGACTTAAAAAGGGCGCGTGTGCGGCTTTGTCGATAAGGACCAGCTCGCTGTCGCTCAAATGGCGGTGTAAATATTCGCCCATGCGCGGCGGCGTGATCGCGTCTTTCTGTCCAAACACCAGCAATGACGGCGTTTGAATAAGCGGTAACAGCGGACGCGCGTCGGCATGGTTGACCGCTTCAAGCGCGGCCTGTAAGGCGGAAGGCGTGCCGCAACGCGCCAAATCGGGCAGCACCCGGTTTAAGATTTCGCCGGAATTCGGCGTGTGCAGCAGTTGCAGTTGTAGAAACTGTTTAATATGTTTGGCATAATCCTGCTGGAATGCGCCGACCATCTTGCCCAAGGCAGGTTGCGCCAAACCTTCGGGATAATCCGTGTCGGCAGTCAATCGGGCAAAACTTGCCGTCAGGCAGAGCGATCGGATTTTGTCGGGATAAAGCGCGGTCAGATACAGGGCAACCAGTCCGCCCAGCGACCAGCCGAGAATGTGTGCCGGCGTGTCGATTTGTCCGGCGAAGGTTTCGGCAACTGCGGCAATATCAAACGGTTCGGCAAAAGGCGCATCGCCGTGTCCGGGCAAATCAAGCGCGCGGATGTCCCAATCGGCAGGCAGGCGCGGTATCAAATCGTCGAATACATGGCGGTTCGCCGCCCAACCGTGTATCAGATAAACTTTTTTGGCGGAGTGTGGCATGAATGTTCTTTCTTGGTGGCGCAGTTTGAAACAGCTCAATGCGCGACGTTGCGTATTATGCCACGATTCCGTTTCAGACGGCCTTTGCCGAGGCTGCGCAAACGATTTGACGGAATATTTTATCGACGCGGCACAAAGCTGCCCTTTGTGTTTCCGCCATATCGCGGGCGGGGCAGTGTGCGGCAATTGTCAGAAAAAGCCGCCCGCATTTGATAGAATGTGGGCCTCGCTGTATTACGAACCGCCCGTCAGCAGCATGATACGCGAGCTGAAACACTTGGCCGACTTGGGCATGAGCCGTCCGTTGGCGGATTTGATGAGCCAAAACGCACCGGACTGGCTGTCGACGGAACACTTCGATTTCGTCCTGCCCATGCCTTTGAGCAAAGAGCGGCGGCTCAAGCGCGGATTCAACCAAAGCGAGGTATTGACAGATATTTTGGCAAAACGCTACGGCTGGACGCTGCTGCCGCGTCACACAGTTTTCAGACGGCATGGCGAGCCGCAAAGTACGCTGAAAAGCGACGAACGTCTGCGAAATATCAAGAATGCATTTGAAATCAAAGCCGAATTGCCGAAGGCGTGTAATATTCTGTTAATTGATGATGTCTTCACCACCGGCTCGACTTTAAACGAATTGGCGAAAACGCTGAAAAAATCAGGCGCAGGTAAGATTTTTTGCTGGAGTTTGGCGCGGCCGCCAATGAAAAAATAGCTTAAAGTTTTTGACACCCATGGAACATTTCGGCATTATGCCAATCTATAAGTGATTGATTTATATGTTTACCATAGTTTTGTACCAACCCGAAATCCCGCCCAATACGGGCAATATCATCCGCCTGTGCGCCAATACCGGTGCTGATTTGCACTTGGTCAAACCGCTTGGTTTCCCTCTGGATTCGTCCAAAATGAAGCGTGCGGGCTTGGATTATCACGAGTTTGCCAAACTGACGGTACATGAGAATTTCGAAGACTGCCTCAAGGCACTCGAAGGCCGCCGCATTTTCGCGCTGACCACCAAAGGCTCTACCCGCCCCGACGAAGTTTCCTTCCGCAAAGGCGACGTGTTGCTGTTTGGTCCCGAAACACGCGGCCTGCCTGCTGAAGTTCTCGACAGCCTGCCTGCCGGACAAAAAATCCGCCTGCCGATGATGCCCGACAGCAGGAGCATGAATCTTTCCAATACCGTCGCCGTGATTTTATTTGAAGCATGGCGACAAAACGGTTTTGCCGGCGGCGTATAACAGGCCGTCTGAAACCGCTGCGTTATCAACTCAAGAACGGAACCCGTTTTGACTTTTACTAAAAAAACCCTCCTTTCCTTAGCCGCCGCCACCATCGGCGTCCTTTCCATCAATGCCGCCGTTGCCGACAGCGTGGTCCGAGTCGAAAAACTGCATCCTTCTGCCAACCGCAGTTACAAAGTTGCCGGCAAACGCTACACGCCGCTGACCAAAGTTTCCTCTTTCAGCCAAACCGGCAAAGCCTCATGGTACGGCAACCAATTCCACGGCCGTAAAACTTCCAGCGGCGAGCGTTACAATATGAACGCCCTCTCCGCCGCCCACAAAACCCTCCCTATTCCCAGCTACGCACGCGTGACCAATATGCAAAACGGCAAAAGCGTCATCGTCCGTGTCAACGACCGCGGCCCTTTCCACGGCAACCGCGTCATCGATGTTTCCAAAGCCGCCGCCCAACAATTAGGTTTCATCAACCAAGGCTCGGCCAACGTCAAAGTTGAACAAATCATCCCCGGACAAACCGCCGCTCAAACCATTATTTCCCCAAACAACAAAGAATTTTTTGTTGATTTGAAATCCTTCGGTACCCAACGCGAAGCACAGGCTTATTTGAACCAAGCCGCACAAAGCCTGCCGTCGGACAGCAAAGTCATGCTTGAAAAACGCAACTACGAATACGTTGTCAAAATGGGTCCGTTCAGCAGCCAAGAACGTGCTGCCGAAGCAGGCGAACGCGCCCGTCATATGAACCTGGCATCCGCCATCTGATTTCGTCCGCGTTACCGCTGAAGTTTGATACAATACAAGGCCGTCTGAAACCCGATTACAAGGTTTCAGACGGCCTTTTTTAATCACAGGGGAACACCATGATCAGCAGGCTCACAGGCAAATTGATTGAGAAAAATCCGCCGCAGGTCGTTATCGACGTCAACGGCGTCGGTTATGAAGCCGACGTTTCCATGCAGACTTTCTACAACCTGCCCTCCGTTGGCGAAACCGTCCATCTTTACACCCAGCTTGTCGTCCGCGAAGACGCGCATCTGCTGTTTGGTTTCGCCTCAGCCGAGGAACGCGCCACCTTCCGCCAACTGGTCAAAGTCAGCGGCATCGGTGCCAAAACCGCATTGGGCATTTTGTCGGCCATGAATGCCGACGAGCTGGCGCAAGCCATTGCCGAAGAAGATGTCAAACGCCTCTCCTCCGCCCCCGGCATCGGCAAGAAAACCGCCGAACGCATGGTGTTGGAACTGCGCGGCAAACTTGTATCCCATACCGTTTCAGACGGCCTGTTTGCCCTTGCTGCCGTTGCCGACGAAAGCCAAGACATCATCAACACCCTGCTTGCCCTCGGATACAACGAACGCGAAGCCAAAGCCGCCACTAAAGGCATTCCCAAAGGTACGGAAGTCGGCGAAGGCGTGCGCCTGGCCTTGAAAAACCTGCTCAAATAAGGCCGTCTGAAACATGAAGGCATTGGCCCTGAGCATCACCCTCTTGCTGAGCGCGTGCGTCTATACCGAGACTCCATATGGGCGCACCGCCGTCTTGGACCTGCCCGTCCACTCGCAAACCACCATCAACAAAACCGTAACCATCAACGCCCCGCCGGGAACGACCGTCATTTACCAAGACAGCCAGCCCGTTCACAACCATCCGGCTTATCCCGTCTATCCGCGCCGGGTTTATCATTATCGATAAACAACGCTGACCGTTTGAAACCATATGTTCAGACAGCCTGTTGAGAGACCAACCATGAAATACATCCTTCCCCTGCTTTTATTCCTAAGCGCCTGCACACCGGACACCAAGACCACAGATGCCGCATCCTCCCCAAAAACACACGGCTTCGCACACCGCCTGACCGAAGGCGAAAAACTGCTGACCCAAGCCCTCATCAAACAAGACCTCGCCGCCTACTTCAAACACGAAACCGGCGGCGCATTTGCCGAACAAGCCCCCTTATTCTCGGCCCAACAACTTGCCGAACAGAAAAACATCCCCAAAAACGATGCCATCGGTGTTTACGGCAAAATCATCAAAGCCCAAGGCCGAACCGCCTGGCTGCAAACCGACAAGCAAACCCTCAAACTCGATTTGGCCGAACCGCTGCAAGAAGCGGAAGGCGAAGTTACCCTCGTCTGCCAACATGAAAACACTGCATTTCAAGACTGCCAAACAGAAGAAAACTTCGCCCGACGCTTTACAGAACAAATTTTCTCGGCGGTCGAGTCCGGGCGCGTATCCGCCCAAACAGACGCACCGGCCGAAGAAATCATGGCCGGCCGCCTCATCCCATTTTTGAGTGCCGCCAGCGACTTTACCGGCAACTTCAAAGCCTGCGCCACCACCATGACCGAATACTGCACCAGCCGCCTGGCACGCGAAATGCCCGAATCCGCAGTCCGCAAAAAAGCACAGGAATTGGGTTTAACCGAAATAGCATTTAAAAAGAAAAAATAAATATTTAGGCCGTCTGAACCTTATGGCGACTGTGCTATAATCCGCGACTCATACAGGTCGGACAGACAGTCGCCGCGTATCGCGTAAGGCATACGGGGAGGAAAGTCCGGGCTCCATAGAGCAGAATGCCGGCTAACGGCCGGGCGCGGCAACGCGACGGAAAGTGGAACAGAAAGCAATACCGCCGATGATTGCCTTTGGGCAAAACAGGTAAGGGTGAAAAGGTGCGGTAAGAGCGCACCGTGCATTTGGTAACAAAGCGCAGCAGGCTAAACCCCATTCGGAGCAAGACCAAACAGAACGCGATGACGCTGCTCGCCGAGCGTTCGGGTAGGTTGCTTGAGCACACCAGCAATGATGTGCCTAGAGGAATGACTGTCCGCGACAGAACCCGGCTTACCGTCCGAGCTGTATGTCCCCATACCGCGGCAGGTTTTAAAAACCTGCCGCATTTTTATAGAAATAAAAAGGCCGTCTGCAACCAAGATTCAGGTTTCAGACGGCTTTTTTTTTAAACCGCTGTTTATGGACGGTATTCCGGTTTCATGCCGTTGGGCAGGAGCTGCCATACATAGCCGGTGGTTTTCATTTTGCCGGCCACTTCGCCTGCTTCGTCGCCATAGCCCCAGAAATAATCCACACGGACCGCGCCTTTAATCGCGCTGCCTGTATCTTGCGCCATAATCAGGCGGTTGAGGGCTTTTTTGGTGGTCGGGTGGGCAGTGGCGACAAATAATGGTGCGCCAAGCGTGATGTAGTGACGGTCGATGGCACCGGCGTATTCGCCCATCAACGGCGTACCCAATGCGCCCACCGGGCCGGAATCACTGCTGCCGGTCAACTCGCGGAAGAAGACGTAGCTTGGGTTTTGTCCCAAAACTTCGGCAAGGCGGCCGGGGTTTTGCTTCATATAGGCCTTGATGCCCTGCATGCTGGTCTGACCCAGCGGCAGATAGCCTTTGTCCGCCATATAGCGGCCGATGGAAACATACGGATGTTCGTTTTTATCGGCAAATCCGACGCGGATGTATTTGCCGGACGGCGTTTTCAGACGGCCTGAACCTTGAATGTGCATAAAGAAAAGTTCGATCGGATCATCTGCGTAACCCAAAATCGGCGCTTTGCCGTTAAGCGCGCCGCCGTTGATTTGGCTGCGGGTGTAGTAAGGAACGAAACGGCTGCCTTCAAAACGGCCTTTCAGCGCAGTGCTGCGTGCTGTAATCGGGAATCTGGACAAATCGGCCGTGTATGTGCCGCTATTGTCGATGACGCCGCTGTTTTGGCCGGTTTGGCGGATGCGGACGGTGGCTTTGCTGCCTCTCAAGTTTGCAGCCAGCGGAACAGAAACAAAATCGTTCGGAATGCCATAAATAGGGAAACGGGATTGGCTTGTGGGCTTGTCGTCGCCGTGCAGGACCGGTTCGTAATAGCCGGTAATGGTGCCGGCAGGATTACCGCCGTTATCGACGCGCCATGCGGTGAAATAGCGTTCAAAGAAGTGCTTGGCTTGGAAATGGTGCGCCGGCGTTTGCATGGCTTGGATACAAACGTCCTGCCAGCCTTGGCGGTTTTTGAGTTTTTCACAGCCTAAGCGGAAAGATTGCAGGCTTTTGGCAAAGTGTTGGGTGCTCCAGTGCGGCAGTTCGTTGTAGGAAACAACGGTGTAGTTTGCTCCTCCCCCGCTCACTGTCGTACCGATGGGGTCAGGCGTACCGGTGGGGCGGTCAGGGCCTTTGATAACGCTGGTGTCGGTTTCGGGAAGGTTTTTAATGCTTTTGCTCGGACAGGCAGCAAGAATGGCCGCGGCAATGCTGACGAGCGTGATGCGGTACAGGTGTTTTTTCATGGAATCAATAGCGTGTCGAAAGGCCGTCTGAAAGCTATTTTTCAGACGGCCTATGTTGGAAAGTGCTGATTTTAACACAAAAAAGCCATTTATCGGCGCGGCGGAAATTTGACGACAACCGTATCGGCCAGCATATCGTAGAGCGTGCGGCGGTCGCGTTTGACGGAGAAGAGCATGATGAAGTTGATCAGTAAAATCAGTAGGGAACAAATTAAAATGTTTACTTTTAATACAAAGTATGCAGAAATCAAGATGACAAGTACAATCAAGCCCCATGCTAATTCTCGTACTAACACCGTACCAAGAAAACCCGGATTGCTGCCATTGCTTTTTAATACACGAATACCCATGATCTTTTTACCCAAGGATTGACCATAACGGCCCATATAATAAAGCTGAACAATACCGACAATTAAATATACGATAGTACTCAATCCTCCCACCTGAGCCATATCTGCCCGCATACTGACACTCGTTATAAGATCTGGTGTAAAAGGAATATTTTTCTGCTTGGCAATTGCTGCTGTCTCAGTATATAAAATATAATAATAGGGTAAAAAAATAATTACATTAAATAAATAATTCAACAAATATGCCGCGACCCGTGACCATACTGAAGCAATATGGACATCTACTATTTCCGTTTTAGGCAAATCCGACAAATTGATTTCGCTCATTTAATCTTCCTCTGTGCTATTTAATGAGATGCAATTTCATTGCTATCTTAACCTATTTTTCCATCATTCTAAAAAAATTCGATAAAAACCTTTACATTTTCCGCTGACGGCGTTAAAACGTTTGTTTTCCCCTTTGTTATAGTGGGTTAACAAAAATCTGAACAAAGTGGCAGGCGATGCCGTTCCGGTTTTTGTTAATGCACTATAAAACTTATCAGGATTTTCTTCTCAAGGAGTAGCACATGAAAGTAGGTTTCGTCGGCTGGCGCGGTATGGTCGGCTCTGTTTTGATGCAGCGTATGAAAGAAGAAAACGACTTCGCCCACATTCCCGAAGCGTTTTTCTTTACCACTTCCAACGTCGGCGGCGCTGCCCCTGATTTCGGTCAGGCAGCCAAAACATTGTTGGATGCCAACAATGTTGCCGAATTGGCAAAAATGGACATTATCGTTACCTGTCAGGGTGGCGATTACACCAAATCCGTCTTCCAACCCCTGCGCGACAGCGGCTGGAACGGCTACTGGATTGACGCGGCATCATCCCTGCGCATGAAAGACGACGCGATTATCGTCCTCGACCCGGTCAACCGAAACGTCATCGACAACGGCCTTAAAAACGGCGTGAAAAACTACATCGGCGGCAACTGTACCGTTTCCCTGATGCTGATGGCTTTGGGTGGCCTGTTCCAAAACGATTTGGTCGAATGGGCAACCAGCATGACCTATCAAGCGGCTTCCGGCGCGGGCGCGAAAAATATGCGCGAACTCATCAGCGGCATGGGCGCGATTCACGCCAAAGTAGCGGACGAGCTTGCCGATCCTTCCAGCGCGATTCTCGACATCGACCGCAAAGTATCCGATTTCTTGCGCAGCGAAGACTATCCGAAAGCCAACTTCGGCGTACCGCTCGCCGGCAGCCTGATTCCGTGGATTGACGTGGACTTGGGCAACGGCCAGTCCAAAGAAGAATGGAAGGGCGGCGTGGAAACCAATAAAATCCTCGGCCGCAGCGACAATCCGACCGTAATCGACGGCTTGTGCGTGCGTATCGGCTCTATGCGTTGCCACAGCCAAGCCCTCACCCTGAAGCTGAAAAAAGACCTGCCTGTTTCCGAAATCGAAGCGATTTTGGCAGGCGCAAACGATTGGGTGAAAGTCATCCCCAACGAAAAAGAAGCCAGCATTCACGAGCTGACGCCTGCCAAAGTTACCGGCACGCTGTCTGTTCCTGTCGGCCGTATCCGCAAACTGGAAATGGGCGGTGAATACATCAGCGCATTCACTGTCGGCGACCAACTCTTGTGGGGTGCTGCCGAGCCGTTGCGTCGCGTATTGCGCATTATCTTGGGCAGCCTGTAATTTAGGTTGGCATGAAAAAAGCAACGGTTTGAGCCGTTGCTTTTTTTGTCACAACAAGGCCGTCTGAACCTTTCAGACGGCCTTGTTTCCTATTCTTTCTTACCGGCCAAACCAATTTCTTTGGTAGAGTCACGAACTTTGATTTGCGCCTTACCGGCAATTTCTTCAGCCTGCGGACCGAAGAGTTTCAAATCATAACGGCCGTTTTCCACGCCGTTCAAACTGGTTTTACCGCTGATGGCGGCTTTACCATTGTTATTGGCAATGCCTGCTGCAAGCAGGTCGACATTATTGTGGGGAGCCATGCCGCTGATTTTGCCGTAACCTTGTTTTTTATCGAAATCGACGGTGTATTTCAGACGGCCGCTGCGGTCATCGCCGTTAAACGCAATGCCCGAATACTGATAGCTGCCTTGTTTGGGCAAATTGCGGTAAGCGGTTTCATCGCCTTGGACTTCGCCGACGGTGAATGTGTATGTATCGAGGTTTTGCAACTTGCCTGCGTCATCGGCTTTTTGTTTGGCGTAACGCGCGGCAACTATTGAATAATTTTGTTTATACACTTGGAAGTCGCCCGTTTCCAAAGTGATGACTTGGCCTTTTACCTTAATTTTTTGGGCGTAGTCGTAAGAGGACACTTTATCGGTTTTCAAAAAGCCGGTATCGAGTTTGTCGCCTTTTTTCAGGGTTTGCGTTTTACCGTTGGCCGTCAGATCCAACGTACCGTTTTCAGGGACGGATTCGTTCAATTCAACGGACAACACGCCTTTCGGATGCGGATTGAGCGGTTCGGTCACGGCATTCGACAAGCCGCTTGTTGCGCCACCGCAGGCAGCCAACATCAAAGACAGGGAAGCAGTCAAAGCAGAAACATGAAAAGTTCTCATCATTTTTTCCTTTCCTTTTTATTTGGTATGATATTTATTATATACCTAAAAAAAATGAACAATAAATGATTTTTGTCAAAATTAAGCATTTTAAATATCTATTTCATAAATGTTGAAACATTTTTAAAACAACGGATATTCCGTTAATCCAGCATCCCTTCCGCTATAATCATTTTATTTTGCAAACGGACTTCATCATGCCGAAAATCACCCTTATCGCCGCCTACGCCGCCCGCCACTGTATCGGCATCAACAACACCATGCCTTGGCATTTGCCCGAGGATTTTGCCTTTTTCAAATCCTACACCACCGGCAAACCCGTCATTATGGGCCGCAAAACATGGGAGTCACTACCGCGCAAACCTCTGCCCGGCCGTCAAAATATCGTCATCACCCGCCAAGATTATCAGGCCGAAGGTGCGCAAACGGCGGCTTCTTTGGAAGATGCGCTGGCTTTGTGTCAGGGGGTTGAAGAAGTCATCATCATGGGCGGCGCGCAAATTTATGCACAAGCCCTGCCGATTGCCACCGATTTGCGTTTGACCGAAGTCGGTTTGGATGTGGACGGCGATGCGTTTTTTCCTGAGTTTTCCACAGAAACATGGCAAGAAGCCTCTCGGGAAAACCATGTTTCCGCCAAAGGCATCGAATACGCGTTTGTGCATTATGTGAAGGCATAATCCGACAACGCAAAGGCCGTCTGAATCCCTGTTTTTCAGGTTTCAGACGGCCTTTTTATTTCGTTTGTTTACGGCATACCGTTTAAGCTGTTTTGTTTTTCAAAGGCAGTTTGATATGCAGTTTGGCTGGCTTGGGTGCTTCTTTCAGTCCAAGTTCGATTTGTTGCTCTTCGCTCAACAAATTGCTCCAGTCGCCTTTTTTATACCAGTCGCGACCGTCCAACTCGATAGGATGTTGGATGCGCTCGCAACCGTTGCCGCATTGCAAATCGTCTTCTTTGCAGTATTTGTCGCAACCCCAGCAGATACGCTCGGGATTTTTCGGGAAAATGGGAAATTTCTTGGCCATGATGTTCTTCTTTTGTTTGTGTGCGGTATGGGCAGAATTATAAGTGATTTGAATGGGACTGGCGGCGGGTTTATCGTGTTTTACGCTGATTTTTTAAGATGTGTTAACCTTTCAGACGGCCTATACTGTGAAAATAATCCCTATGCGGTACAACAAGAGGAGCCAATATGAACATATGCCGTCTGAAGCCTGAATTTGTCGAGTCTTTAGCCCTCGCGCTGTTTGAGGAATGGCACGATTTTGCGCCGTGGTCGTCTCTGGACAAAATCCGTACGTATTACGCGCAGTGTCTTAATGGGGATGATTTGCCGATGGCGTTTGCGGCTGTGGATAAGGAAGGGCGGCTGATGGGTTCGGCGGCATTAAAGCGGTTTGATATGGCGTGTTTTCCCGAGTACGAATATTGGCTCGGCGATGTGTTCGTTTTGCCGCAATTTCGCGGTTTGGGCGTAGGCAGGCAGCTGGTTTCGTTTTGTCTGGATAAAGCACGCGAACTGGGTTTGCCGCATCTGTTTCTCTATACGCCGGATGTGCAGGCCGTGTATGAAAAGTTCGGCTGGAAGGAAATCACCCAGACTTGGCACAACGGGGAAACCGTATCTGTCATGAAATTGGATTTATAGCTTGAAATGAATAAAAGGCCGTCTGAACATTTGGTTTCAGACGGCCTTTGTTTTTTAAATTATCCACAACTACCCTATCCGTTTAAACGGCGGCAGACAGGCCAATAATTGCTGGCCGTAGCGTTGCGTTTTGACGCGGTTGTCAAGGATGGTCACGCGGCCGTAATCCTGTTCGGTACGGATAAGGCGGCCGACGGCTTGGATCAGTTTGATGCTGGCTTCGGGAACGGTGATTTCGATAAAAGGATTGCCGCCGCGTTGTTCAATCCAACGGTTTTGGGTTTTCTCGATAGGATTGTCCGGCATGGCAAACGGCAGCTTGGCAATAATGACTTGCACGCAGGCCGTACCGGGCAGGTCGAGGCCTTCGGCAAAACTGTCGAGGCCGAAAATAATGCTGGCTTTGCCTTCGGCAATGGCTTGATGGTGCCTTTGCAACAGGACAGTCTTGGGCAACTCGCCTTGTACAAGCAGAAGCGGCAAGTATTCGTCAGGCAGTCGTAAGGCGACATCCTGCATTTGCTTGCGCGAGGAAAACAGCACCAGCGTACCGATGGCTTCAACCGGCGAAACCAGCTTCGGCAACCATTCGACAATGGCGGCCGTATGCGCATCAGGGTCTTTGGGGCTGGCGTGTACGGGCGGAATATACAGCTCGCCTTGCGTATCGAAATTAAACGGGCTTTCCAAAGCAAGCGTGGTGGTTTCGGGCAGCCATAATAGGCCGGTTTGGCGCAAAATCAGGTTGAAGCTGCCGAGCGATTGCAGGGTGGCCGAAGTCAACACCGCGCCTGCCGCGCGCCGCCACAGGCTGTTGGCAAGGTGGGATGCACTACTGATGGGGCTGGCATTGAAAATATAGTCGTTTTTATCGTCGGCATGGCGGGTTATCCATTTCGCCAACGGCTCTTCGCCTTCAATGGGAACGGTGGAGAGCAAATCCCAAACCGCGCTGATTTGTTCGATACGGGCGATAAAAAGGCCGAACTCGCTGGTCAGGCGGTCGAGGAGCGCGCCGTCCTGCTCTTTTTCGCGGCGCGCGGCGGAAAGCGCATCGTTCAGCCCGATAACGTGTTTGAGCAGGCTGCGCGCAGCAATGGCTGTATTGGAAACTGTGGTTTCCAGGCCTTCGGGGATTTTGCCGTCTTCCCACAGCCAAGTCGGTTCGTTGTGTTTCCGCCTGTCGTTTTCAGACGACCCCAGACTTAAAGACGGCTCTTCCGCTAAGTGAAACTGCCATTCATGCAGGCTGTCGAGTAAGGATGTGGCAGCTTCGTCGGCAAGGTTGGCAAGTTCGGCTTTATCGGTAAGCGCGGCAATTTTGCCGGTCAGCTGCGGCAGTTTTTCCAGTGTCCAAACGGCAATATTCCATGAATGTTCGGCGGCAAAGCGGCTGAGGGCTTTTTTGGGCAGGTGGTGCGCTTCGTCTATGCAATAGAAACTGTTTTCGGGCGCAGGCAGAATCACGCCGCCGCCCATGCTGATGTCGGCAAGCAGAAGATCGTGATTGGCAACGACGACATCGACGGTTTCCAAGACATCGCGTGCCAGGTAAAACGGACATTCCGCACGGTTGGGACAGGCGGATTTCAGGCAGCCGTGGCGGTCGTTGGTAACTTTGAGCCAAATCGTATCATCGATTTTTTCCGGCCAAGCGTCGCGGTCGCCATTAAAGCGGCGGGCGGAAAATTCATCGGCAATGTCGCGCAGCAGGTTCAATTCTTCCGGCTTGGGTTTGCTGTCCCACAACACTTCCGGTGCTTCAAAACCAAGCAGGTTTTGCTGAGCGTTGTTTTGCGTCAGTTGATAGAGTTTGTACGGGCAAAGATAACGGCCGCGCCCTTTGGCAAGCGCAAAGGTCAGCTCCAAACCGCTTTTTTCGACCAAAAACGGCAAATCGCGGTCAACCAACTGCTCCTGCAAAGCCACCGTCGCGCTGCTGACAATCAACCGTTTGCCGCGCGTTTGTGCCATGATGCCGCCGGCCAAAAGATAGGCCAACGATTTACCCACGCCGGTCGGCCCTTCGATCACGGCAATGCTCTCGCCCTCACGTTTGGGCGCTTCTTCGCCTTCTTCACGCGTCAACGTCCGCGAAAAAGCGTTGGCAATCGCCGCAATCATTTCCCGCTGCGAAGCGCGCGGACGGAAACCGGGCAGGTTTTTGCCGATATTTTGGTAATGGTCGCGGATGGCGTTTTTTTCTAAATCGGTGAGCATGGTGTTTTGTACGGCGGTAGAAGTGGGCTTATTTTAACATTGCACGGAAGCGGTACAATATCGTTGTCGGAATAGGGGAAGGTAAACCGTGTGGACGTGGTTGGTTTTTTGGTTGCAGCGTTTGAAATACCCGTTGTTGCTTTGGATTGCGGATATGCTGCTGTACCGGTTGTTGGGCGGTGCGGAAATCGAATGCAGCCGTTGCCCTGTGCTGCCAATGACGGATTGGCAGCATTTTTTGCTGGCGATGGGAACGGTGTCGGCTTGGGTGGCGGTGATTTGGGCATATCTGATTATTGAAAGTGAAAAAAGCGGAAGATATTGAGTCATTCGGACACAATGCCGTCTGAAACGGAAGTTCAGACGGCATTTGTTTTAGGTTGCCGTACCGCTTAGGGAATACCGGCGACAGGATAGGCGGGACGGCTGCGATGGCCTCTAAGGTAACGGGTTCTTTGACGATTCAGGTACTGTTCGATCAGCTGCCAATCAATCACTTGATCCAGCTTCAATAGTGGGAAGCGGTCGATGTGTTTGGCAATCATGGCTTGGGCGGTTTGTTGGAAGAAGGTGGTCATGAGAAATCCCCTAAATGTCTTGGTGGGGATTTAGGGGATTTTGCAAAGGTCTCAGGTTGGCGTTTAGACGGTGTTTCTATTAAAAACGTACCTCAAGTTTGAAGCGCATTGCAAAAAACACCGCTGTATATCCGTTCAAACAGCACTTTTTTGATGAAAAATCAATATAGTAAATCATTGCATGGCGTGTTTTACCTTGCCTTCTATGATAAAATACACGCATTTTTTGTAGAACAGTTGTTTCAACTCATCATAAATATGAACAAAAAACCCACCTACATCAGTTTATTTAGCAGTGCAGGCGTTGGTTGCTATGGTTTTAAAACCAATGGTTTTGAATGCGTAGCAACCAACGAACTTTTAGAAAAACGCCTAAAAATCCAAAAATATAATCAAAAATGCCGCTTTGATTCAGGTTATATTGCTGGCGATATTACCCTGCCTGAAACCCAAGCCAAACTGTTTGCCGAAATTCGACGCTGGAATACTGAAATTGATGTTGTGATTGCCACACCACCTTGCCAAGGAATGTCGGTTGCCAACCATAAAAAAAATAATGAAATGGCAAGAAATTCTTTGGTCGTGGAATCAATCAAAATCGTTCGGGAAGTTCAGCCCAAATTTTTTATTTTTGAAAACGTCAAAGCCTTTTTAAATACACCCTGCACCGATACCGATCATCAAGAAAAGCCGATTGAGGAAGCCATTTGGTCAAATTTGGGCGGACATTACAACATTCTATCCAACGTACTAAATTTTAAAGATTATGGTGCAAATTCCAGTCGTACCAGAACGCTGGTGATTGGCGTGCGAAAAGATATTCATCACATTACGCCGTACGATATTTTCCCCAAGCAAACACCGCCAAAAACCTTGCGTACATTGCTGGCTGACCTGCCGCCTTTAATGCAAATGGGCGAAATTAGCGATGATGATATTTACCATAGCTATCGCGAATTTGATCGCCGTATGTTGCCGTGGATTGCACAGCTTAAAGAAGGCGAGTCAGCTTTCCAAAATACTGATCCTGCACGCATTCCCCATCAAATTAAAAATGGTGAAATTATCTACAATCAAAACAAAAATGGAGACAAATACGCCCGTTGGTTTTTAGATCGTGAGGGTCCGTGCATCCATACCCGTAATGACATTTTAGCCAGCCAAAACACCATCCACCCCACTGAAAACCGTGTATTTTCCGTGCGTGAACTCATGCGTATGATGTCAATTCCGCCATCATTTAAATGGACGGCACAAGATGAAAAACAGCTTAATGCACTGTCATTTGATGAGAAAAAAACCTTTTTGAAAAAAGAAGAGCTGAATATCCGCCATTGTATCGGTGAATCTGTGCCAACCGCTGTTTTGGCCAATGTCGCACAAAACATTCAGGCAGCCTTGCAACAGTCCGAACTGTCAATGACGGAAATTCAAAATTTAATCAAACGAGAAAATTTATCCCTTGCCGATAATCTCTACCGATTTATTGAGCAACATTTTGACGCATATCCATTCAGTCGGCTTTTGCAAATTGCTGAATACGCTAATGCTGCCCGTAGCGAAACGGCTGCTTATTTTACCCGTATTGATATTGCTTTCGGACTGGTTAATGCTCTTCCTGATTTCAAAAAGAAAAAAAACTTACGGATTTTAGAACCCTCTGTCGGCATTGGTAATTTCATTCCACTACTGGCAAAAAAATATGCAGACAAAGAAAAAGTTATTTTTGATTTGGTGGATATTGACTCAAACAGTTTAAATCTCCTGTCATTGCTGCTGAAAAAATTAAATTTAGGCAGTAAATTTGAGTTCAATATTATTCATCAGGATTTTTTAACCGCAACGCTGCCTGAAAACTATGATCTAGTCATCGGCAATCCACCATACGGCAAAGTTAAGGCAAGTGATAAAAATTTGGCACTATACCGTAAAAATGCTACCAATAAAGATACGCAAAATATTTTTTCATTTTTTATTGATAAGGCTCTGACGCTCAGTAAAACCGTGGCTTTGGTTGTTCCCAAAAGTGTGATTAACGCCCCCGAGTTTCAAATAACCCGACAACAACTTATCACAGCCAATATCAACCGCATTATTGATTACGGCGAGAAAGCATTTAAAGGCGTAAAAATAGAGACGATTGCCTTTATTGCCGATCAAACCGACAAAGACAATCAACATATTACGATAGAAAGCCATATCCAAGAAACGTTGATACAAAACTGTAAAAACTATTTTTTTTCTGATAATTTCCCTTATTGGTTGATTTATCGTAATAGTGAATTTGATCAAATTGCACAAAAATTGGAATTTAATGTATTTCAATCATTCCGAGATCGCCAAATTACCAAATCGCATACACAGAATAGTGGCAATGTTCGGGTTTTAAAATCCCGTAATATCGGTAACAACGAGATTATTGATATTGAGGGCTATGATAGTTATGTGGATTCAGTTGCCCCTTTTTCTGTCGGCAAATTTATTAACCGTAAAAATGTCGTGATGATTCCCAATCTGACTTACAAACCTCGGGCAGCATTTTTGCCTGAAAACAGTATTGCTGATGGCTCGGTTGCCCTACTGACAATGAAAAAACACGAAAAAATCCTAACCCAACGAGATCTCGCATACTATGCAACTCCCGAATTTGAGCAGTTTTACCGTGTTGCCCGTAATTATGGTTCTCGTTCAATGAATATAGACAATCATTCCGTGTTTTTTTTCGGATTGCTAAAAGATTAGAGAAGTAAAAAATGAATATGGAAAATTATTTTTCTAACTTAAATTTAGATATCAGAACACATAAACTCGGCACATTTACCGATCAAAAAGTAACCCCGGATGTATTATGTGCCGTAGCAGAATGTATCAGCGAATATGTTGAAAAGATTGGAGAAATATTTAGCATTAACGATATTCGTTATTCAGATTATGCCGAATATATCGCCACCGCCGTATTTAAAAAACCATCCATTGAAAATGCCGGTAGCGAATACAATAAATTTTTTTCACAACCGATTAAAATGCTGAGCTATTGTGGCGTATTAAGCGAAGAAAAGTTTTCTAGATACTATCGGTACGGCGTACAGAATAATAAAATCCTGCAATATATTGCCAATCGTGAAAGAAATGCCCTAAATTTCATCCAAGCATTTAGTGAAAAATTATTAAAAGACAGTGGTATTTATCCAAAATTTGCCGATTTTTTTGCCCAGCCTAATAAAAATACGTTTGAAAGTATGAAAACGGCGTTTACCGATCTTGTTATCCAAAACACACCCAAAAATACCGAAGTAGAAGTTCGCCGTATTTTTACCAAAATCATTAATCCATTGGCTTATAAACATAATACTTTTGGCACAAGAAAAGGGAGTATTTCCAATACCCCCATTACATTAGACGAGCTTTATTACAATCGCCTAAACTGGCGAGATAAAGGCAAAGAAAAATCGCTCACTCGCAAAGAAGCTCAAGCTCTATTTGCCGATAGTGCAAATGCCGCAAATTTGAATTATTTAGTTAATAAAGCCAAAAAATTTGTCAAAACGCTACACAAAACCAGCGAAGTTCAACGTTTTGATCCCACAGAAGCCAATCAGGCACATCATATTTTTATGGCAAGCGAATTTCCTGATTTAGCATCGCTGCCTGAAAATCTGATTTGCCTGACACCAAACCAGCATTTCAATTTGGCTCACCCAAGCAATAAAACCGCCGTTATTGACAAACATTACCAGCGTATTTGCCTGATGGCGAAATTGGACAGTATTGAGCAAGATAACCGTGCTAATACAGGCAATTACGATTACCATGAATTTATTCATGTACTCAATACAGGATTTAATACAGATCAGTTTGATGTTTCTATGAGTTACGAAACATTGAAGCATCGTATTTTAATGTTTGATTTTTAAATAAATATTTTAAAAATAAAAAACACGAATCTCATGAAGCAGATTCGTGTTTTAAATTAGAATTTACATATTCGCACCAGCATCAAATTCTGCATGAAATTGAGACGGAATATTTGCTTTTATTGTTGAAAGATTTTGTTTTCCACCAGAAACAAAACCTAACTGAGATAGCATTTCAAAAAGCTCATTACAATTTAGCCTATATGCAATATTACCTACGCCTGCCGTAAATTTAAATCCTAGTGGCACAAAAATATTTTGTGCTTTACTTGAGAAAAACTGTATACGTCCCTCATCACCCCAAGCACCTTGCACACTATTTTTTTCAAAAACCAAATTTACATCATTAGGATGATTTGCCAAATAGCCGATAAACTTGTAAAGGTCCTTTTTATCACAATTGATTTGATGATTTCGACCTAATGTAATATTCATTAATTATCTCCTTAATAAATTAATTTTAATGATATATTCCCCAAGATTTTCATCTTATCAGTATCTATTGCTGAATTATAAGAATTGAAACTCCTATGTCAACGTCCGACCAAAAAATTCTCCGAGCTTGTCGCTGATTTGGTTGACATATTCAGGTTGAGACCTTTGCAAAGTACCTCTCTTCACCTTTTCGCTGACAGTCGAAACTCAAACACAGGTTTTCGGCTGTTTTCGCCACAAATCACTCCTAATTCTACCTAAATACCCCCTTAATCCTCCCCGGATACCTGATAATCAGGCATCCAAGGGGGATCAGGGTAGAATCAGTGGATATTTGAAACAAAAACAGCCGAAAACCTGTGTTTGGGGTTTTGGCTGTTGGAAGGAAAGGAATTTTGCAAAGGTCTCATGCTGTTTTCCTAATACATTGATGTTTGAATCGCTATATAATAATTATTATCAACTAACGCGTATATTTTAAATCCTTTATTCTGATTTAGATTTTATAAATCGATATTTTATTTTTGATAGGAATTTTATGAACCCGCTCCATATTGTCGTCCTCGACCGCGATACCCTCGTCAACCGCCCGTTTGATTTCGATTTTCCACATACATTGAGCAGCTACGGCACAACCGAAGCGCACGAAACGCTGGAGCGCATCCGCGGCGCAGACATTGTGATTACCAATAAAGTCGTGATTTCCGCCCAAGCATTTGCCAAAAATCCACAACTCAAGCTGGTTGCCGTTACGGCGACAGGCGTCAACAATGTGGACGTTGAGGCTGCCAAACAAAACGGTACGGCAGTGTGCAATATCCGCGCTTACGGCAATGAATCCGTGGCGGAACACGCGTTTATGATGATGATTACCCTGATGCGCAACCTGCCTGCCTATCAGCGCGACGTTGCGGCAGGCTTGTGGGAAAACTCGCCGTTTTTCTGCCACCTCGGCGCTCCTATGCGCGATTTAAACGGTAAAACTCTGGCGATTTTCGGTCGCGGCAACATCGGACAGACACTGGCAACTTATGCACAGGCGTTCAAAATGAAGGTCTTGTTCGTCGAACACAAACACGCCGAAACCGTCCGCGACGGCTACGTTTCCTTTGACGAAGCCGTCCGCACTGCCGACGCGCTGTCGCTGCATTGCCCGCTCACGCCGGAAACGGCAAACATGATAGGCGAAGCCGAGTTGCAACAGATGAAGCCCGGCGCCATCCTCATTAACTGTGGGCGCGGCGGCTTGGTCGATGAAGCCGCTTTGGTTGCGGCGTTGAAATACGGCCAAATCGGCGGTGCAGGTTTTGACGTGTTGACACAAGAGCCGCCGCGCTACGGCAATCCTCTGCTGAAAGCCCGACTGCCCAACCTCATCGTCACGCCTCACATTGCATGGGCAAGCCAAGAGGCCGCCAACCGCCTATTTGACATCCTTTTGGACAACATCAACCGCTTCGTGGCCGGCAATCCGCAAAATCTGGTTTAATCTATGGAAAACCTGTTGATAAGGTTGTGAACAATTTTAAAGGCAGTCTGAACTATTCAGACGGTCTTTATTAATCCTTATTTATTTCATAAAGTTACCTATAAAATAGGTTAAATTGTTTCATTCTTCATTGTGGATAACCCTATAAAAAGGCCGCCTGAAATACTCAGACGGCCTTTTGTTTGCCCGGGCAAATTAAATATCGTATGTCGTTGAAGCGGTATCGCCGCCCTTGCCTGTCCAGTTGGTATGGAAGAACTCGCCGCGCGGTTTGTCGGTACGCTCGTAAGTGTGCGCACCGAAGTAGTCGCGTTGTGCTTGCAGCAGGTTGGCTGGCAGACGCTCGTAAGTGTAGCCGTCAAGGAAGGTAATGGCGGAAGCCATGCAAGGCATCGGAATACCGCACTCGATCGCTTTGGCGACCACTTTACGCCATGCAGGCAGACAGGTTTCCAATACGCCTTTGAAATAAGGATCGGAACCCAAGAAGACCAAATCAGGATTGGCTTCGTATGCGTCGCGGATGTTGCCCAAGAACGCGCTGCGGATGATGCAGCCTTCGCGCCACAAGAGGGCGGTATTGCCGTAATTCAATGCCCAATCGTTGTTTTCGCTGGCTTCGCGGATCAGCATAAAGCCTTGTGCATAAGAAATGATTTTGGATGCCAATAGGGCTTGACGCAAAGCATCCACCCATGCGGCTTTGTCGCCTTCAATCGGGGTAATGGTTTTGCCAAACAGGCTGTTTGCTTGGACGCGTTGGTCTTTAAACGCGGACACGCAACGTGCAAATACGGCTTCGGAAATCAGGGTCAACGGAATACCCAAATCGAGGGCATTGATGCCAGTCCATTTGCCTGTACCTTTTTGACCTGCGGTATCGAGGATTTTTTCGACCAAAGGTTCGCCGTTTTTATCTCTGTAACCCAAAATCGCGGCGGTAATTTCGACCAGATAAGAATCCAGTTCGGTTTTGTTCCACTCGTTGAAGATTTGGTGCATTTCATCATAAGACAGGCCCAAACCATCTTTCATAAATTGGTACGCTTCACAAATCAACTGCATGTCGCCGTATTCGATGCCGTTGTGTACCATTTTGACGAAGTGGCCCGCGCCGTCTCGGCCGACCCAGTCGCAGCAAGGCTCGCCTTGAGGTGTTTTGGCGGAGATGGCTTGGAAGATGGGTTTGACGGCAGGCCATGCGGCTTCGTCGCCGCCGGGCATGATGGACGGACCGTGACGCGCGCCTTCTTCGCCGCCGGAAACGCCCGCGCCGATAAAGCGGATGCCTTTTGCCGCCAGCTCGTGGGTGCGGCGGGTGGAATCGGGATAGTTGGCGTTGCCGCCGTCAATAATAATGTCGCCTTGTTCCAAAAGCGGGACAAGTTGCTCGATAAAGTCGTCAACGACAGAACCTGCGCGTACCATCATCATGATTTTGCGCGGTTTTTCTAATTTATCAACCAAATCTTGCAGTGAATATGCGCCGATAATATTGGTATTTTTGGCTGCGCCGTTGAGAAAATCGTCTACTTTAGCGGTGGTCCGGTTGTACGCCACGACTTTGAAACCGCGATCGTTCATATTCAAAATCAAATTTTGACCCATAACGGCCAAGCCGATGACGCCGATATCGCCTTTCATTGATGGAAGCTCCATTATTAATTTAATTTATCAGCCGTAACTCTAGCTGATTTACAACTTTTTAACAATCCTTAACTTTTTAATTTTTTGAAAAGATGCCTTTACGTTTCAGACGGCCTTTTCCTTTGGGAAAACAAACTATAAATTAGATTTTAAATAATAAATAGAAGATGATATTGAGTGGTGCCCCAGCTTGTTGATAACTTTGATTACAAAAGATTTTCAAATACTTAGCTGATATTTTTTGATGAGGATAAAGTATGGTCGGCCTTGTTTGCAGATATGGATAAATTTTTCCTGCTGCTTCGTTCTGTGGGTAACTTTTTGCCTGTGCACAATCTTAGCTTGTTTTATACTTTCTTTAATCGGAACTAATTGACTAGAGAAATAGTCAAATGGTTTTTTATTTCAATCTATTTTCATATTTCCTTTTATTTAAGCTGGGAAAAGGCCGTCTGAAAATATTTCAATAAGGGTGTGCATATGAAGTTTTCCTTTAGTATTAACCTGTTATCCGTTTTAATTTTGGCCGCTTGTGCGCAACAGCCGGTTCAAAAGCCTCAAGTTGCCCTGCCCTCCGTATCTGTGGATAACCATGCGCCGGAACAAGGGACGGGGCTGACGGAGCAGAAATTGATCCGCGCCAAACATTTTATGGCGGCGTCTGCCAATCCGTTGGCGACCGAAGCGGGTTACGAGATTTTGAAACGCGGCGGTAGCGCGATAGATGCGATGATTGCCATGCAGACAACTTTGGGATTGGTTGAGCCGCAATCTTCCGGATTGGGCGGCGGCGCGTTTTTAGTGTATTGGGATAATAAGGCGAAAAAGCTGACGACGTTTGATGCCCGTGAAACAGCGCCGAAAGCGGCAACACCGGAACTTTTCTTGGATGAAAACGGCAAACCGATGGGCTTTATGAAAGCGGTGGTCGGCGGCCGTTCGGTCGGTGTGCCGGGGATTCCGAAGCTGCTGGAAGATGTCCATAAGCGTTACGGCAAATTGCCGTGGGCAAGTTTGTTTGAGAAACCGATTACTTTGGCGGAACAAGGTTTTGCCGTTTCTCCGCGTATGGCGAAATCCATCGAGCAGAATCTGGAACCCTTGCAACGTTATCCGCAAACCGCCGCCTATTTCCTGCCTGACGGTAAGCCTTTGGCAGCGGGAACGGTGTTGAAAAACCCTGAATTTGCGCGTTCCGTACGCCTGTTGGCGGAAAAAGGCAGTGCGCCGTTTTATCAGGGAATGCAGGCGCAGAATATTGTCCGTGCCGTTACCGGTGCTGTGGATAATCCCGGCAAAATCAGTATGGCGGATTTGAAAAACTATCAAGTTATCGAGCGTCAACCGGTTTGTGCGCCGTATCGTGAATATGAAGTTTGCGGCATGGGCGCGCCAAGTTCCGGCGCAATCGCTTTGGGGCAGATTTTGGGCGTATTGCAAAATCAGGATATGAAGGCGTTGGGTGCGGAAAATATCCACAGTTGGCGCTGGATAGGCGATGCGTCGCGGATTGCTTTTGCCGACCGCGATTATTATGTCGGCGATCCCAAGTTTGTGAACGTTCCGACCCGCGCCATGATTTCTCAGGCTTATTTGAAACCACGTGCCGAAGAAATCCGCAAAGCTGACAAGGCGTTGGAAACTATTCAGGCAGGCAAGTTCGGCAAGGAATACGCGCAAGGCATGGCGGTCGAGCTACCGTCCACCAGCCATTTGGTGGTTGTGGATAAAGACGGCAACGTTGTATCGATGACGACTTCGATTGAAAATGCGTTCGGTTCGGGGCTGATGGCAAACGGCTATCTGCTCAACAATGAATTGACCGATTTTGCTTTCAACCCTGTCGGAGAAGACGGTAAAACGGTGGCAAACAGCGTTGCCGGTGGAAAACGTCCGCGTTCTTCGATGGCGCCGACCATTGTGATGAAAGACGGAAAACCTTATATGGCGGTCGGTTCGCCGGGCGGCAGCCGCATTATCGGTTTCGTTGCCAAAACGCTGGTGGCGCATATCGACTGGGGCATGGATATTCAGGCGGCAATCTCTCTGCCGAATATGCTCAATCGTGGCAGTCAGTATGAAATCGAGGAAAAAACCGCAGCGGCAGACAAAGCGGCAGCCTTGGAAAAATTGGGCTACAAAGTCCAAATCCGCGATTTGAATTCCGGCGTACAAGGGATTTTAATCGGCAAAGACGGTTTGCTCGGTGGCGCCGACCCACGCCGTGAAGGCAAAGTTATGGGCGATTGATTTTATCGGTTTTACATGCAAAGGCCGTCTGAAACCTAGTTGTTCAGACGGCCTTTTAGTTTGGGAAAATATATGGATAAGATGTGTATAAGAATGGAGTTAAATTTTAATATTTTTATTTTTCAATAAGATAAAATAGATGAATATGTGGATAATTATTTGTGGAAAACGACATAATTTAGGCCGTCTGAAAGGTTCAGACGGCCTTTGCATTGAACTGCGTTATCTATTTTCTATCAGGCTGCCGGCAGCTCGTGGAAAGCGGTGGGTAAGTCTTCGTCATCGGCAAACTCAACCCATTCGTAAGCGGTTTCATCTGCCAAAACGGCACGCAACAGCGCATTATTGATGGCATGACCTGATTTGTAACCTTCAAATGCGCCGATAATCGGATGGCCGACAATGTACAAATCGCCAATTGCATCAAGAATTTTGTGGCGGACAAATTCATCGGGATAGCGCAAACCTTCCGGATTCAAAACATCCATGTCGTCAATCACGATGGCATTGTTCAAATTGCCGCCCAGTCCGAGATTGTGGGCGCGCATCATTTCCACTTCGTGCATAAAGCCGAAGGTACGGGCGCGGGCAATCTCATCGATATAGGATTTTCCTGCAAAATCAATCTCGAAAGTAGGTGCGCTGCGGTTGAATACGGGGTGGTCAAATTCGATGGTTAAATTAACTTTAAAGCCGTCATAAGGCGTAAAGCGCACCCATTTTCCGGTTTCTTTGATTTCAACGGGTTTGAGGATTCTCAAAAAACGTTTTTGGGCTTTTTGATCGACCACGCCTGCATCTTGTAAAAGGTAAATAAATGGCAGGCTGGAACCGTCCATAATCGGAATTTCAGGCGCGTTCAATTCAATCAAGGTATTGTCGATGCCATAGGCAGACAGAGCCGACATAATGTGTTCAATCGTACCGATGCGCACGCCTTTATCGGTAACGATGGTTGAAGAGAGGCGGGTATCGTTAATCAAATAAGGATTCAATTTGATTACTTCGCCCATTTCTCCACTTAAATCAGTACGGCGGAACGAAATACCGCTGTTTTCTTCGGCAGGATGCAAAGTCAGAGCGACCCTTTCGCCCGAATGCAGGCCAACGCCGGTAACGCTTACTGATTTGGCTAAAGTCCGTTGCAGCATAATTGCTTCCTTTTAAAAAGTCTGATGGGCAAATGATACGTTAAAAAGGAAAAAACAAGCCATCATTTTTAATAGTATTTGCCAATATGGATGTTTTGCAGGGGTGAAATTCAAAATTTTAATTATCCACAATAGCATGTGAAATTGAAGTGGGTAATTTGGGTTTTATCCACAGATTAATAGGAAAAATAAGATTCTATCCTTTTTATTCCGACATTCAGTTGGGGTCGGCCTCAAAGATAAAAAGTAACTACCAAATTGGTTTTAAAGAAAGTTATTCCGTTATCCACAGATAGTTTGGTTCTTCATCAAAATCATCATTTTAAAAATTGAAATATTATGATTTGAAGAAAACACTGAATGATCAACACAAAAATGGCAAAATATGGAGAAATAGAACTAAGTTTATGATTTCCATAAACTTATGAAACTTTTAAGATTGAAAAATAGTTTTATGAAATAAAATATCAAAATGTAGGACTTATTCGATTTGCCTGATATTTTACTACAGACGAGAATTTCATGTTTTCTTTATTTAAATCAAACAACTTAAAAGTAATCATCTGCAATCCTAGAAAGTAATTTTATTTCAGGATACAATGGCCTTACTGAAAAATTTTTCCCATTCCATCTAATAGGAGTAGCAAAATGAGTATTAAAGTAGCGATTAATGGTTTTGGCCGCATCGGTCGTCTGGCATTGCGTCAAATTGAAAAAGCCCAAGGTATCGAAGTCGTTGCTGTTAACGACTTGACTCCTGCCGATATGCTGCTGCACCTCTTTAAATACGACAGTACTCAAGGCCGCTTTGAAGGCTCTGCCGAATTGAAAGATGATGCGATTGTTGTTAACGGCAAAGAAATCAAAGTATTTGCCAATCCTAATCCTGAAGAATTGCCTTGGGGCGAGCTGGGTGTGGACGTTGTCCTCGAATGTACCGGTTTCTTTACCAATAAAACTAAAGCTGAGGCCCATATCCGTGCCGGTGCGCGCAAAGTTGTGATTTCTGCCCCTGGCGGCAATGATGTGAAAACAGTTGTATACGGCGTAAACCAAGATATTTTGGACGGCAGCGAAACCGTTATTTCAGCCGCTTCTTGTACGACTAACTGTTTGGCTCCTATGGCTGCGGTATTGCAAAAAGAGTTCGGCATTGTTGAAGGCCTGATGACCACCATTCACGCTTATACCGGCGACCAAAACACCCTTGACGCGCCACACCGTAAAGGCGACTTCCGCCGCGCCCGTGCCGCTGCATTGAATATCGTACCGAATAGCACCGGTGCCGCTAAAGCCATCGGCTTGGTTATCCCTGAGTTGAACGGCAAACTTGATGGCTCTGCCCAACGTGTTCCCGTAGCCACCGGCTCTTTGACCGAACTGGTTTCTATTCTCGAACGCCCTGTTACCAAAGAAGAAATCAATGCGGCCATGAAAGCCGCCGCTAGCGAGTCTTACGGCTACACTGAAGATCAAATCGTTTCTTCCGACGTCATCGGTATTGAATACGGCTCACTCTTCGATGCGACTCAAACCCGCGTGATGACAGTTGGCGACAAACAATTGGTGAAAACTGTTGCTTGGTACGACAATGAAATGTCTTACACTTGCCAATTGGTTCGCACCTTGGAATTCTTTGCCAGCAAAATCTAAAAAATAACGGGCTGAATCAATCAGTCTGTGGATAATTAAAAGGCCGTCTGAACATTTCAGACGGCCTTTTGTGTGTAGAGAGATTTAATTTGCAATCAGATTGTGGATAGTTTAATCACTGTGGCACATTTGTTTTCTATCCTAAACTGCACTTCATAATCCGCAATATTCATCACATAAATTCGTTCAGGAATATCTTGATAGGCAGGGCGAGGATCTTGGGCAATGCTTTGCTCAATGAGATGCTTTTCTTCTGTGGATAAATGGTTCGCAAGCGTACTTTCTGCCCAGACTACGTTCAATTCTTCAGGTTTGCCGCTGACAAAACCTGATGATGCGTCAGGTTTGGATTCGATAAAGGGGATGTAGGGTTTGATATCCACTACCGGAGTACCGTCCAATAGGTCTGCACCGCTGCAATAGATGCGGACAGGTTTGCCTGTTTCGATGCGTTCGAGTTTCAGCAGGGATAAACCGAGATGATTGGGGCGGTGCGGGCTGCGCGTAGCAAATACGCCCATTTTTTGTTTGCCTCCGAGCCGTGGCGGACGCACCATTTGCGCCCAACCTTCATCCAATACGCCGTGGAAAATAAAACTTATCCACACATAGTCGAAATCTTCCAAGCCCCGAACGCTGTCTGCGGTAAATTCAGGAGTGAGTTCAATGCAAATTTCTGCCGCAGGAACCAAACCGGGTTGGCGGGCAATGCCGAATTTTTGTTTGTAGGGGGAATGAACGGTTGCAATAGGCGTAATCGAATAGGACATAATTTGTGGATAAATATTCTGTGCAAACTCTCATCATATCACAGATGTTTTCCCACATTTTGCGGTAGTAATTTGTTATAATGCAAAGCATTTATTCCAAATGTCGGTACATTGGTAATAAATGTTCAATTTAAATAATATAAAATAAAATCAATAGGTTAAATTAATTCATGATTGTTTCTATCGATGTAGATGCACAAAAAACGTTTACGCCTTTGTGCCCGAAAGAATTGCCTGTTGCCGAAGGTCATCTGATTGCGGATGAACTTAATGCCCAAGCTGCATTGGCGGATTTACGCGTGATGACGAAAGATGCGCATCATGCCGCGGCAAAATGGCTTGTGGATAATCCTGTTGATATGTTGAAACCGACGGGTTTACCCGATGCGGATTTGACTTGGGTGTCGCATGCGATGGTTGGAACATATGGCTATGAATTGTTGGATGGCCTGCCTTCAGCCAAAGAATACGATTATTGCGTTTGGAAAGGCGTCGATCCTGAGTTACACCCCTACGGCGCATGTTTTCACGATATTGAAGAAAAGCTCAGTACAGGTTTGATCGAATGGTTGCGCTGTCAAAATACAGATACAGTCATTGTCGGCGGTTTGGCAACGGATTATTGTGTGAAGACAACGGTTTTACAGTTGCTTAAAGGCGGGGCTTGGAAAGTCATCGTCAATCAGGCGGCTTGTCGCGGCATTGCTCCGGAAACGGTAGAATCTGCATGGCAGGAAATGCATTCTGCCGGGGCTATTATTTTAGAAAACGCCGAAGAAATAAAAAAATACATTAATAATCAATAAATTATATTTAAAATTCCGTTGTTTCACGTGAAACATTTTTCAAAATATGAAGATTTTACTTGTCCGCTTGTCTAGTATGGGCGATTTAATTCATACGTTGCCCGCAGTTGAAGATTTGGCGCGACAATGTCCTGAGGTAGAACTGTATTGGCTGTGTGAGGCAGGGTTTGCAGATATTGCCTGCTTGCATCCTTTTGTTAAAAAAGTTCATGTAATGAAATGGCGGCAATGGCGCAAATACCTTTTTCAGGCTGAAACGTGGCGTGAAATAGGCCGTCTGAAAACGGATTTACAGGCTGAATCTTTTGATTTTGTTTTAGATAGCCAAGGACTGATTAAAAGCGCATGCTTTGCCAAAATGGCAAAATCCCCTATTTACGGTTTGGATAAATACAGCGCGCGTGAAAGTTTGGCTGCCCTTGCATACAGTAAAACATTTGCCGTACCGAAAGGCAAAAATGCGGTTTGGCGAAACCGTGAATTATTTGCCCAAGTATTTGGTTATACAATGCCTGAGACGCAGGTATTTGGTTTGTCGGTTCCTGAATCAGGCCGTCTGAAAAATTTGCAATTCCCTTATTACGTTGCTTTGCATGCAACCAGTCGCGACAGTAAATTATGGCCGGTAGAACACTGGCGTGCATTATTGAAAAAGTTGAATGAAGAACAACAATGCAATGTATATCTGCCGTGGGGAAATGAAACCGAAAAAATGCGTGCCGAACAGATTGCAAGCAATTTACCGTTTGCTTCGGTTTGCGACAAAATGAATTTATTACAGGCTGCATTTTTATTGAAAAACGCAGAGGGTATTATTGGCGTAGATACCGGATTGCTGCATCTTGCCAATGCGTTAGAAAAGCCTGTTGTAGGAATTTATACAGACACAGATCCGGCCAAGACCGGCGTTCAAGTTTCGGCTTATGCAAAAAATTTAGGCGGTATTGCTCAAATTCCCAATGTTGACGAGGTTTATCAAACCTTGATGGATTGTGTTGCAGCATATAGTAAATAATTGCTGGAGAGTTGGATTTATTTTCTGAGTAAATGCTTTAGAAATGATATAATTCCGCTCTATTTGCCAAGATTTATACAAATTTGGTTTTATCATGTTGGTGAAAACCGAATTGGATTTTATATAAAGAATGTATCAAAAGCAGTATGCTTGATTTGATGGACATTCTTTTTAGGAGAATTGAATGAAAGCACTGGTCGCAGTAAAGCGCGTAGTGGACTACAACGTCAAAGTTCGTGTGAAAACCGATGGTTCCGATGTGGACATCGGTAATGTCAAAATGTCGATGAACCCGTTTGATGAAATTGCGGTAGAAGAAGCTGTCCGTTTGAAAGAATCCGGAAAAGTAAGCGAGATTGTTGCTGTTTCTCTTGGCGAGAAAAAATGCGAAGAGACGTTGCGTACTGCTTTGGCGATGGGTGCCGACCGTGCGGTTCATGTTGAGACTGATGCGAAGTTGGAGCCTTTGGCCGTTGCGAAATTGCTGAAAGCTGTTGCGGATAAAGAAAATCCGCAAATTTTACTGCTGGGTAAACAGGCAATTGACGATGATGCCAATCAAGTTGCCCAAATGTTGGCTGCGTTATTAAATGCGGCTCAAGGTACTTTTGCATCAAAAGTGCAAATTGAAGGCGAAGAGGCATTGGTAACCCGTGAAATTGATGGTGGCGAAGAGACTGTTGCGTTGAAGCTGCCTGCGGTCATCAGTGCGGATTTGCGTTTGAACGAACCACGCTTTGTCAAACTTCCTAATATCATGGTGGCAAAGAAAAAGCCTTTGGAAAAATTAAGTTCTGCCGATTTGGCTGTGGATATTTCTCCGCGTTTGAATACCGTAAAATTTGCCGAGCCTAAAGCACGTCAAGCCGGTGTGAAAGTGGCTGATGTTGCCGAGTTGGTTGAAAAGTTAAAAAACGAAGCCAAAGTGATCTAAGGAGTATGAAATGAGTGTATTGATTATTGCGGAACATAATAACCAACATTTGAATCCTGCCACTTTGCATGCGGTAACGGCTGCCGCCAAATTGGGTAATGTAGATTTATTAGTTGCCGGCAGCAATGCTGCTGCGGTGGTTGAAGAGGCGAAACAGGTTGCGGGTGTAGCGAAAGTTTTGGTAGCCGATGCGCCCTATTACGCTGAAGGTTTGGCAGAAGAATTAGCGCCTTTGGTTGTTAAACTGGCTGCGGATTACCGCTATGTGGCTGCGACTGCAACTGCGTTTGGTAAAAATTTGTTGCCCCGAGTAGCTGCTCTGTTGGATGTGCCGCAAGTTTCTGATTTAACCGAAGTTGTGGATAACTCGACATTTGTCCGTCCGATTTATGCCGGTAATGCATTTGAAACTGTTCAATCCAATTCTGAAAAATTGGTGCTGACTTTCCGTGCAACCGTATTTGATGCTGCCGGACAAGGCGGTAATGCAGAAGTGGTCAATGTTGAGGCAACGCCTGCTCAAAACCTGAGCCGTTTTGTAAGCCGTCAACTTTCCCAGTCTGACCGCCCTGAATTGACTCAGGCAAAAGTAATTGTTTCCGGTGGCCGTGCATTGGGCAGTGCTGAAAAATTCAATGAAGTGTTGACTCCATTGGCAGATGTTTTGGGTGCCGCGATTGGTGCTTCCCGTGCGGCAGTGGATGCCGAGTATGCGCCAAACGATGCCCAAGTTGGACAAACCGGTAAAGTGGTTGCGCCTCAACTGTACTTTGCTATCGGTATTTCTGGAGCTATCCAACACGTTGCCGGTATGCAGGACAGCAAAGTGATTGTTGCCATCAACAAAGATGCCGATGCTCCGATTTTCAATGTGGCAGATTACGGCTTGGTTGGTGATTTGTTTGAAGTTGTGCCTCAACTGACTGAAGCACTGAAAAACTAATGTTTCACGTGAAACGTTCAGACGGCCTTTGTTATATAAGGCCGTCTGAAAATATTTTGGCATGATTACGACCTATAAAACCATTACCACACCGACACAGGCTGAATTTAAAGATAAAGGCAGCCGCTTCATCGCATACGCCTATCCGATACGAACGTTGGCCGATGTGAAGAAGTATCTCGACCCATTAAAGGAAGAGCATCACAAGGCAAGACATTGGTGCTACGCCTATCGACTGGGTGTGGATGGAATGCAGTTTCGCGCAAACGATGATGGAGAACCGTCCGGGAGCGCAGGCCGCCCTATTTTGGGACAGATTGATTCTGTCGGTATAACGGATGTGTTGGTTGTGGTTGTGCGCTATTTTGGCGGTACGCTATTGGGTGTTCCCGGTCTGATTCATGCTTATAAGGAATCAACAGCTCAGGCATTGGCGATAGCTGAAGTTGTTGAAAAGAATGTCGAAAAGACAGTTTGGTTGAAGTGTGAATATCCTGTTTTGAATGAGGCTATACGGATTGCCAAACAATATCAGGCCGATATTGTGGAACAGGATTTACAGCTGGATTGTAAGTTGACAGTGAAAATAGCGTTGGCCGATTACGAAGCTTGTATTGCTGCTTGGAAAAATACACGCCAAATTGAAGTAAATACTGAGAAGCCGTTTGAATAAAAGGTCGTCTGAATATATTTGAGAAATCAAAAGTTTCAGACGGCCTTTGATGTTTTAGCCTTGGTATCTGTCTAAAGCATTTACGCTTGAGCGCAGATGTTCCCAAGCCAGTTGATGAAATTCCCCCAGTGCGTTCCATAGGGCATCTTCGCTCATAATGCTGTATTCGCCCTGTGTGCGCAAATCAACATCTGCCACTTCTTCAATGGCTTGATGGCATGCTTGGTATTCGTTGGTATAGAAGTCATCCATGTCTTGCATGAGGCTTGCAGCATGTTTCCAGCGGGCGATATCTGCTTCCAGTTGCGGCAGTAATTCGCACCATTCGCGGTATTTGCTTTGAATTTCGTCAATACGTTTTTGCATGATTTTCCTTTAGTTATTTGAAATTAGAGTATGGTTGTCTTGGTGCGATATTATTCTTAATTTGAAACAGCTAGGCAAGATGGAACAATATTCCATCGATTGAATTTTATTTACAACATCTATTCTTCAAGGAGATGGTATGAAATTGCTCGTTATTGGTAATGGTGGACGTGAACACGCACTGGCTTGGAAATTGGCGCAGTCGTCTAAAGTAGAAACTGTCTTTGTTGCACCTGGTAATGCCGGAACGGCAATTGAGCCTAAACTGCAGAATGTAGCGTTGACGGCGCATCAAGATTTGATTGATTTTTGCCGTAATGAAAATATTGCCTTTACCGTAGTCGGCCCTGAAGCTCCTTTGGCGGCGGGCGTGGTGAATGACTTCCGTGCTGCCGGATTGAAGATTTTTGGCCCGACTCAATACGCGGCTCAGCTGGAGAGTTCAAAAGATTTTGCTAAAGCATTTATGGCAAAATATAAGATTCCAACCGCACAATACCAAACCTTTGAAAATGCCGATGCGGCACATGATTACGTCAACCAAAAAGGTGCGCCGATTGTAATTAAAGCGGATGGTTTGGCTGCCGGTAAGGGCGTGATTGTCGCCATGACTTTGGATGAAGCTCATGCTGCTATCGACGATATGTTGTTGGGCAACAAAATGGGTAATGCAGGCGCGCGAGTCGTAATTGAAGATTTCCTGCAAGGCGAGGAAGCGAGCTTTATCGTTATGGTGGACGGCAATCATGTTTTGCCGATGGCAACCAGTCAAGACCATAAACGCCTGTTGGATGACGACAAAGGCCCTAATACCGGCGGTATGGGCGCATACAGCCCTGCTCCAGTGGTAACGCCTGATGTTTACGAGCGCGCGATGAATGAAATTATTTTGCCGACTGTGGCCGGTATGAAAGCAGAAGGTCATGAATTTACAGGCTTTTTATACGCAGGCTTGATGATTGATAAAACCGGTGCGCCTTATACCATCGAATTTAACTGCCGTTTCGGCGACCCTGAAACCCAGCCGATTATGAGCCGTTTGGATAGTGATTTGGTGGATCTGGTTGAGGCGGCAATCGACGGCAAACTGGATAGTGTTACCGCTGAATGGAATCCGCAGACTGCAGTAGGCGTGGTGTTGGCCGCACAAAATTATCCTGACTCTCCGAAAAAAGGCGATGTGATCTTCGGCTTGGATAAGGCCAATCAAATCGGTAAAGTTTTCCATGCAGGTACTGCGACGAATGAAAAAGGCGAAGTGGTAACCAACGGCGGCCGTGTATTGTGTGTAGTCGGTTTGGGCGATGATGTTGCACAAGCTAAAAGCAAGGCTTATGAGGCATTGGAAACAATCCGTTTTGACGGTATGCAATACCGTAAAGACATTGCCGATAAAGCCATCAACCGTTAATAATGAATAGAAACAGGCCGTCTGAACACAGATTGTCCGACAATCTCAGTTTCAGACGGCCTTGGTATTATAATGATGTTCCCCAGAATTTTATCGGCTGCAGCCCAACGCAGGCTGCAGGCGCATCTTAAAAAAGGCGGTTTGGTCGCCTATCCTACCGAGTCTTGCTATGGCTTGGGCTGCGTCCCAACTTTGGCCAAAGCACTCAATCAACTGATCCATCTGAAAAAACGACCGCAACACAAAGGCATGATTGTCATTGGCCATAGCTTGGAACAGTTGCAACCTTTACTGCAAAGGCCGTCTGAAAATATACAAACCATGCTGCATGAAGCATGGCCGGCTCCGAAAACTTTCTTATTGCCGGTCGGAAAAAAAGTATTACCCTCATTGCGTGGGAAAGGACGCAGTAAATTGGCTGTCAGGGTTCCTGCGCACGCAGGTGCAAGACGTTTGTGTCAGGTTTTGGAAATGCCTTTAGTCTCTACTTCATGCAATCGTGCAGGCAAACGGGCGTGCAAAACAGAAAGGGAAGTCAGGAGACAGTTTGGTAGGAAAGTTTGGGTTGTAGGCGGATTGATAGGTAAGCAGAAAACGCCTAGCCAGATTATTGACGGAGAAACAGGGGCAAGACTGCGTTAAAGAAGGGCTGTATCGTCAAAGGAAAGGTATTTATTTGGAGAAGCAAATTTTTTCCAAAAGATTGGGATACCTGTGTGAAAATTATTTAGCGCAGATTCAGTTTGATGCATAGCAGTCTGTAAATACAGCCCGATTAAGCAGATAGTAAGTCAGTAAATAGGGTAGAAAGCAGTATTTTGTGAAATGCTCTTGCAAAGAATGAAGCAAATTTTGAGCGTAAATGAATTGCTGTAATAAATTATTTTTGAATAAACAAATTTTGTGGATAAATTTGAAGATAAATTTCCATCAAAACATAAAAAGGCCGTCTGAAACTTGATATTCAAAGCATTCAGACGGCCTTTTAAATATTTAAACTGTGGATAACTTTGTGAATAAGTGTGGATTAAAGCTTATGTCCGCACACCGTTTCGTATTGTTTTTCAGTAATCGTGCCGCTCATGACGCTCATTGGGCGGATGCTGGTCGGCGTATAGCTTTGGTTGGAAATCACCCGGCCGTGTTCGTCCATCAGTTGCAGCGCTGCCAGGCGATAGGTTTTGTTTGAGCAATGAATTTCCCAGCTGCCGATAGCTGTTTTATAGGCCGGCGTATTGACGAAACGTTCCTCTTTCAGTTTGGAAACGGTTTTTTTATCGCGGAAAGTAACCAGTGCGCCATTTCTTTTAATGCTGCTTCTATCAATGGCCACTTTGATATTGCCTTCAGAGATGGTGCCGATATTGGTCCAGCTGCCGCCGCCGCTTGAAGTAGTTGTTGTTTCACAGGCACTCAACATCAAAGCCGTAAATACGGTTGCAGTTAGGGAAAAACGTTTGATATTCATAAAACCTCATTATTTACAGAAAGTCAGCCGATATTATCCGTGAAGATGGCATATATCGTAAATCGATTTTGCAAAGTTGAACCTCTGAAAAGAATTTTATGAAAAATACGCTGAAAAGGCCGTCTGAAACCTGTCTTTCAGACGGCCTTGGAGTGTAAAATCATGTATAATTGCAAACAATTTGGTTTTCATCCCATAGGAAGATCCGACATGATTAACCCTATCGCTGCACTTTCCCCGTTAGATGGCCGCTACGCCAAATCCGTTGAAGCATTGCGTCCGATTTTCTCCGAATACGGCCTGATGCGTGCGCGTGTCAAAGTTGAATTAAACTGGCTCAAAGCCCTTGCCGCCGAGCCTAAGATTGTAGAAGTTCCTGCTTTCAGCGATTTTACGCTTGCCGAAATCGACAAAGTGATCGAAAACTTCTCACTTGAAGATGCCGCCGCCGTCAAAGCCATTGAGGCGACCACCAATCACGACGTCAAAGCCATCGAATATTGGCTTAAAGAGCGCTTCTCCGGCGTGCCTGAAGTGGCTGCTGCCAGCGAGTTCATCCACTTTGCCTGCACCAGCGAAGACATCAACAACCTGTCCCACGCTTTAATGCTGCAAGAAGCGCGTGAGGCTGTTTTGCTGCCGAAACTGGCCGAAATCATCGAGAAGTTGACCGGCATGGCGCATGAGTTGGCTGCCGTCCCTATGATGAGCCGCACGCATGGTCAGCCTGCTACGCCAAGCACACTGGGTAAAGAAATCGCCAATGTCGTGTACCGCCTGCAACGTCAGTTTAAAAACCTGCAAGCGCAAGAGTTCCTCGGCAAAATCAATGGCGCAGTCGGCAACTACAACGCCCATATGGTCGCTTATCCCGATGTGGATTGGGAAACTCATTGCCGCAACTTCGTTGAAATCAGCCTCGGCCTGACCTTCAACCCCTACACCATTCAAATCGAGCCGCACGACTATATGGCGGAATTCTTCCAAGCCATCAGCCGTGTCAACACGATTCTGATCGACTTCAACCGCGATGTTTGGGGCTACATTTCTTTGGGTTACTTCAAACAAAAAGTCAAAGCAGGCGAAGTCGGCTCTTCCACCATGCCGCACAAAGTCAATCCGATCGACTTTGAAAACTCCGAAGGCAACCTCGGTATGGCCAATGCCGTATTGGGCTTTTTGTCCGAAAAACTGCCGATTTCCCGTTGGCAGCGTGATCTGACCGACAGCACCGTATTGCGCAATATGGGCGTAGGCGTGGGCTATACCGTATTGGGCTTTGCCGCCCATCTGCGCGGTCTGAACAAGCTTGAGCCGAATCCTGCCGCCCTTGCTGCCGATTTGGACGCTACTTGGGAGCTGCTGGCCGAGCCGATTCAAACCGTAATGCGTCGTTACGGCGTGGCCAATCCTTACGAAAAGCTGAAAGACCTGACACGCGGTAAAGACGGCATTACGCCTGAAGTGTTGAAACTCTTTATCGAATCGTTGGAAATTCCGGCAGAAGCCAAAGCCAAATTGCTTGAGTTGACCCCTGCGTTGTATGTGGGTAAAGCCGAAGAGTTGGCAAAACGAATTTAAAAGGTTTTTGCAGGGCGCACTTTCTTAGTTATTGAGATTTTTTGATAGATAAGAAACCAACCCTTTGCATCCGACAAATTAAAAAGGCCGTCTGAAATCTTTTTCAGACGGCCTTTTTTGATTCAATCCGTTATTTCACTTTGCCTTTCAATGCGCCGTAGCCTGCCGCGTCCATTTGTTCCAGCGGGATGAATTTCAGGCTCGCGCCGTTGATGCAATAGCGCAGGCCGCCTTTGTCTTTCGGGCCGTCGGGGAAAACGTGTCCCAAGTGTGAGTCGGCGGCATGGCTGCGCACTTCGGTGCGGCGCATGTTGTAGCTGAAATCGTCGTGTTCGGTAACAGCAGAGGCGTTAATCGGGTGAGTGAAGCTCGGCCAGCCGCAGCCGGAATCGAATTTGTCGGCGGAGCTGAACAGGGGTTCGCCGCTGACGACGTCCACATAAATGCCGGGTTTGAACAGATGGTCGTATTCGTGGCTGAAGGCGTATTCGGTCGCGCTTTTTTGGGTCACTTGGTATTGCTCTTCGGTCAGGATGCGTTTGAGTTCGGCATCACTGGGTTTTTTATACGTTGCCGCGTCGAAGCCTTTGCCTTGCGGGGCGGCTTTGGTTTTGCCCGGCAGCGGTTCGTCGGCTTTGCGGATGTCAATGTGGCAATAGCCGTTGGGGTTTTTAATCAGGTAGTCCTGATGGTATTCCTCGGCATCGTAGAAGTTTTTCAGCGGCTCGTTTTCGACGACAAGGGGCTGTTTGTATTTTTGCTGCTCGCGTTTGAGGGCGGCGGCGATGACAGCTTTTTCGGCGGGGTCGGTGTAGTATACGCCGCTGCGGTATTGCGTGCCGGTGTCGTTGCCTTGTTTGTTGAGGCTGGTCGGGTCAACGACGCGGAAGAAATATTGCAGGATGTCGTCTAGGCTGAGTTTGTCGGCATCGTAGGTGACTTTGACGGTTTCGGCATGGCCTGTATCGCGGTAGGAAACGTCTTCGTAGCTTGGGTTTTCCGTTTTGCCGTTGGCATAGCCGGATACTGCGTCAACCACGCCGTCTATGCGTTGGAAATAGGCTTCCAAGCCCCAGAAGCAGCCGCCGGCAAGATAGATGGTGCGCGTATTCATGATTGCTGAATCCTTTTTCTGTGTGTCGGGTTTGTAGAACGAGTTTTTCAGACGGCCTAAATCGGCATTGGGATCGCGGATTAAAGCCAATGCCTGCGCTTCGTTGATGCTGCCTTTGACAATGCGCTGCACGTCGCCGTCTTTACCGATTAACGCCCAAGAAGGGTAAACGCTGATATTCAGGCTTTGGGCGATGGTGCCGCTGTTGTCGGTAACGACGGGCAGCTTAGGATAGTTCAAACCGGCATACCATTTTTGGAAGTCGCCGTCTTTTTTCTCGTGCAGAAAACCGGGCGAGGCAACGGTAATCAGGTTGGCAGAACCGAATTGTGCATCCTGCGCCCATTTTTCGGTTTGTCCCAATTCGGACAAACACAAAGGACACCAACTTGCCCAAAATTTAATCAGGGTGGGTTTGTCTTTTTTCAGGAAAACACTGGCAGGGCGGTTGTCAGGGGTTTTCAACGAGGACAATGCCTGTGGTATGGTTGCGGCTTCGGTATCCATCATTTTGGATGAGCAGGCGCCAAGCGCAAGCAGGCAGCCGAACTTGGTGCAAAGTGAAAATAATGTGCGGGGATTCATCTCTATGTTTCCTGTATAGATGGTTTGTATCATTAGACGTTGAAGATGCCAAAACCTTACAGCCTGGATTTTCAGACGACCTTGCCACGTAAAATACGCTACAATACTCCCTATTTCAAGTTTCTAAAATTAAAAGGAAAATTTAATGTTCAGCTTCTTCCGTCGCAAGAAAAAACAGGAAACTCCGGCTCCTGAGGAGGCTCAAGTTCAGGAAACCGCAGCAAAAGTAGAATCTGAAGTTGCTCAAATAGTTGAAAATATTAAAGAAGATTCCGAATCTTTAGCAGAAAACGTCAAAGGGCATGTTGAATCAGTTGTTGAATCGGCTGTTGAAACCGTTAGCGAAACTGTCGAGCAGGTTCGGGAAGCTTTGACCGAAACGCCGTCTGAAACAGTCGAAAAAATAGAAGAACACGTTGAAGCGGCAAAAGAAGCGGCTGTTGAAACCGCCAGCAAGGCTGTTGAACAGGTTCAAGAAACCGTCGCCGAGATGCCGTCTGAAGTAGCTGAGGCTGCTGAAGAAATGGCAGAACAGACTGAAGCGGTCAAAGAAGCAGCTGTTGAAACCGTCAGCGAGGCTGTTGAACAGGTTCAAGAAACCGTTGCCGAGATGCCGTCTGAAGCGGCTGAAGCTGCTGAGGATGTAGCAGAACAAGCCGAAGCGGTCAAAGAAGAAGCTGTTGAGGCAGTTAGCGAAGCTGTCGAGCAAGTTCAAGAAGCCGTTGCGGAAACACCGGCTGAAGCCCCTGCTCCGGTAGAAGAACACAAGCTCAGTTGGGCTGCGCGTTTGAAACAAGGCTTGACCAAATCACGCGACAAAATGGCAAAATCGTTGGCCGGCGTGTTCGGTGGCGGACAAATCGACGAGGATTTGTACGAAGAGCTGGAAACTGTGCTGATTACTAGCGATATGGGCATGGAAGCCACCGAATACTTGATGAAAGATGTGCGCGACCGTGTCAGCCTCAAAGGTCTCAAAGACGGCAACGAATTGCGCGGTGCGCTGAAAGATGCGCTGTACGACTTGATTAAGCCTCTGGAAAAACCTTTAGTCTTGCCGGAAACCAAGGAGCCTTTCGTGATTATGCTTGCCGGTATCAACGGCGCGGGTAAAACCACGTCTATCGGCAAATTGGCCAAATATTTCCAAGCTCAGGGCAAATCTGTGTTGCTGGCGGCAGGTGATACTTTCCGTGCTGCCGCGCGTGAGCAGCTTCAAGCTTGGGGCGAGCGCAACAATGTGACCGTAATTTCGCAAACTACGGGCGATTCCGCAGCCGTTTGCTTCGATGCCGTCCAAGCCGCGAAAGCGCGCGGAATCGACATTGTGCTGGCCGATACAGCCGGCCGTCTGCCGACGCAGCTTCATTTGATGGAAGAAATCAAAAAAGTGAAGCGCGTGTTGCAAAAAGCCATGCCTGATGCGCCACATGAAATCATCGTCGTACTTGATGCCAACATCGGTCAAAACGCCGTCAACCAAGTGAAATCCTTTGACGAAGCGTTGGGTCTGACCGGCCTTATCGTCACCAAACTCGACGGTACGGCCAAAGGCGGTATCCTTGCCGCCCTTGCCTCCGACCGCCCTGTTCCTGTCCGCTACATCGGCGTAGGCGAAGGCATCGACGATTTGCGTCCGTTTAATGCCAAAGCGTTTGTAGATGCCCTATTGGATTAAACAGACAGGCTGAGGCTTGTAAACGCAGTTTGCGGGGGGTTTCTGAGCCGTATTTTGCAAAGATCTCGCCTTGCAAGAAGCGGGCGTGGAAATCATAGCGCAGGAGTAGCAGCAAATAACGGAAGGCCGTCTGAAAACCCGAAATAGGGTTTTCAGACGGCCTTTCTTTGAGTCTTACGGCTCGTCTGAATCAAACAGGCCTCGGCACGCATACAGCAGCCCGCCCACCAATACGGCCAGACCCACCGCCGCCCAATACGCATCGGCATAGCCGACCGCCTTTGCCAGCCGCAGGGCGGAGAAACCGGCTGCGTAACTGCCGAGCAGGACGACGGAAAATTGCAGGCTGCTGTCGAGTGCGGCGGTGGCGCGGTCGGATTTGTCCATCACCAACGCCAGTATTACCGGCAGTAGCAGCGTGTAGCTCAGGCTCAGGGCGATGATTTGCGCGGGCGGCAGCCAAGGATGGACGCGGGCAAGCGTGTCGATGGCGGTCATGGACGCCAAAAGCGGCAGTTGCAGCGCGTAGAGCAGGAACACGAGTTTGCGGCGCGGATAATTGCGCGAAAACCAGCCCGATAGCGGCGTCACAATCAGGCAGGCAACAGGAATACCCACCGCCAGAATCCCGCCCGTCTGTTTCGGGGTGAAGCCCAAATCCGCCAGCTTGGGCACAAAAGTCGCCGCCGCAAACGCATACGGCGCGGCAACGGCAAACAGCAAAACCAGCCACCGCCAGCCCGTTTCAGGCTGCCGCCAAAAGGAGACCAGCCGCGCCGCCAACGCCGTCAAACCGCCTTGCGCCGTCGGACTTTCCGGCTCGTGGTAGCACAAGAGTTGCAGCAACATCAGCAGGCTGAACGCCAGCATAAAGCCCGCCGCCGCCGTCTGCCCGTATTCCTGATATAGCCACAATACCAGCGTGCCGCCTATCATCTTGCCGCCGCGCGCCGCCATCGTCTGGATCACACCGCCGAAACCGCGTTCGCGGTGCGGCAAGACGATGCATGACAAGCCCAGCATCGCGCAGCCGTACACCGCCGACATGGCCGAGAGCAAAACGCAGCAGGCCAGAAGCAGCGGGAAATTCCGTGTCATGTCGGTGCAGGCCATCAGCCCGAACACCGCCGAAAGCCCCAGCGTCGCCGCCAGCAGCCAGCCGCGAAACCGTCCGAACCGCCCCGCCGGCCGCCGCTCCATCAGCGCGGCAAACAACACCTTCGCCGCTTCGATACCGCCGATTAAATGTATCCAGCTCAGTTGGTTCAGGCTGTAACCGTGGTTTTTCAAAATAGTGATCAGCGCGACCAGATAAAAACCGGTCAGCGTGAATTTGTAGGTGCTGCCGCCGATAAGCAGCAGCCAGTCGCGCGGGGCGGGGGATGCGGGGGTTTGCGGCATGGGTTGGTTTTCCTTGGGGCGGAGCGTGTGAAGGTAAAGGCCGTCTGAAAATAAAAAAATCAAGCGTGTGCAGCCGATTTGCGGCCGGAAAACCGCTATCGGTGTTTGCAGTCTTTTCAGACGGCCTTTAACGCTTCTTCCGCCCGCAGCAGGGCGGTTTGCTCGTCGGCTTCGACGATGTAGTTCACGCCCAGCGCGGGGGCGAGTTTGGACGATTGTTCGCGGAAGAACGCCAGTTGCGCCGCGTCGGGTTCGATGAGGAGCATGGCGGCGCAGCGTTCGGCGAGTTGCGGCCGGTGTGCCTTTATCCATTCGATGTAGGTTTTGCGGTCTGCAATGCGCTGTTCGTCGCTCACCTGCCGCCGCATGGGGGTGCAGACGGTGGCGAAGCGGCGGTTTTGGTCTAACAGGGTTTTGAATTCGGACAGCCAGTCGGCGAAGTCGGCGACGTGGGTCAGGTCGGTCAGGTAGATGGTGCCTTCGGGCAGGGTTTTGGCGGGGGTGAAGTAGTGCATGGGGTTCCTTTGGGTGTTTTGGGGAAGCAGGGTAGGTCAATAGTTGGGCATTTATGCTTGGCTTTTTATTAGACTTCTTGTGCCGTCATTCCCGCGCAGGCGGGAATCCAGAATGGAGACTCAAGGGCACTTCTTTATCCGATAAGTTTCTGTGCGGATAGGTCTGGATTCCCGCCTGCGCGGGGGTAGCGAAGCGGACTTGCGTAAGCTAATGACGATAATCGGTTGTTACGATCGTTTCAGACGACCTTCGTTATTCCAGTAACTGTAGGTAGGGCATTGATGCCCGATCTACGTTTTTTCAGACGACCTCCATCATTTCAGCACCGCCTAAAACTTCCATTCCGCGCTCACGCCTACGCTTCTGGGACGTTGGTAGAGTGCGTCTTGGCGGTCGGCGCTGGAAATGAATATGGGTCGGCGGCGGTTGAACACGTTGTCGGCGTAGAGCGAGATGCGGCCTTGTTTGAAGTTGTAGGCGGTGTAGAGGTTGACTTGGTTGTATGCGCCGATTTTGCCTGATTCGGCATTGTCGGCGGCGGAGTAGTAGCCGCCGTAGAAGCGCACGTCGCCGCCGGCTTCCCAGCCTTTGTCGTTCAGGTATTTCACGCCGATGTTGGCGGTGTATTTGGGCGCGCGGCCGAGTTTGTTGCCTTCGATGCCGCTGTCGGGATAGCTTTTGATTTTGGTGTTGAGCAGCCCCAGTCCGGTGGTGAGTTTCAGGCTGTCGGTCGCCTGCCAGTCGGCGGCGAGTTCCGCGCCGTAGGTGTGGACTTTTTTGGCGTTGCGGATGACGACGGAGTTTGTGCCGAGATAGAAGGGGAGCTGCATGTCACGGTAGTGGTTCAGGAACAGGTTGCTGGAGAGTTGCAGGCGGCGGTCTGCGCTACGCCAGCGGGTGTACCACTCGTAGTTGTTCACATATTCGGGTTCATAGGTGTAGGTTACGACGGGGCGGCCGAAGGTGATGCCCGCGCCGCCGGGATTGTAGCCGCGCGCGGCTTTGATGCCGCTGACCCATTGGTCGGTGGGTTTGAAGGCGATGTCGATTTTGGGCAGGAAGACGGTCTGGCCTTTGTCTAAATCGAGGTGCAGCGCGCCGCTGCCGCCGCTTCGTTTGTGCGTTTCTTTTTCAATGCGGGCGGCGGCTGTGATGTCCCATTTTTCGCTGGGGCTGTATGTGGTTTCGGCAAACAGGGCGCGTACGTTGTTGCGGTCGTCAAAGGTGTTGCGGCCGCCGACGCTGCGGATGTCCACCCATTCGTCTTGTTTGCTGCGGAAGTAGTGCAGTCCGGCAAGGCCTTTCAGACGACCTTTGTTTGAAAAATGCAATACCGGTTCCCATTGCAGTTCGCTGCCTTTGAGTTCGGCGGGAACGCCTTGCGGGCTGACGGTCATCGGCAGGTGCAGCCGCTCGTTGTGGTAGCGGCCGTAAACCAGTTTGTTTTCCAGTTTTAGATAGTCGTTAAGCTGCCACGATACGTCCCAGATGCCCGATGTCGAGCCGGTTACGAACACGGGCTTTTCTTTTAAAAAACGGCGGCTGGCGGTGTTGCCCATGATTTCGTTTTGCGGCGCGCGCGAACGGATGTGGTTCAGCGTCAGGCGGCTGTAAAAATCGGGATGGTTTTCGGGCGTAAGCAGGAGTTTGAAGCGCACGTTGGTGTTTTCCACGCGGCGCGGGTTGCCGGTCGGCTCGTAGGACACGAACGGCTCGTAACTTTCGCGCTGCTGCCGCTCCGCACTCAGGCGGAAGGCAAGGTTGTTTTTCACAATCGGGCCGGACACTACGCCGGCGATGTTGCGCGTTTTCTGGTTGCCCAAACCCAAGCGCAGCGCTCCTTCCCATTCGTCGGTCGGGTCTTTGGAACGCATCACCACCGCGCCCGCCACCGCGTTCTGCCCGCGCACATGGCTTTGCGGCCCGCGCAAGACTTCCACCTGCTGCATGTCCCACAGCGACTGCGTGCCGAAGGCGTATTCGTTGTAAGTGGCGGAGCGGCCGTCTATGGACAGGTTCAGGCGCGGCCGCGTGCCCGCGAAAAACGCCACTGCGCCGACAGCGGGACCGGAGCCGTCCACGCCGCGCACGGTCGGCAAATCGTTGCCGCTGCCCAAATCCACCGTGTTCACGGTCTGTTTGAGCAGGTCGGTGGCGGAAAGGTTGTGGCCGCTGCGGTCGATGTTCGGCGTGGTGAAAACGCGGTTGGATGTAGCGGTTTCAAAGCCGCTGCGGTTGGTGCGTTCGCCGGTTACGACGACTTCTTCTAACTGCACCTGTTCCGCATCTTGCGCCGCATCGGCGGCATAAATCCATTCGGAAGCAAAGGCAGCGGCAATCAATAGAGGCAGGCGGCGGAGGGTGGGTTTCTGCATTTCCTTATCCTTTCAGACGGCATACACCGGAGCGGATTGAACATCAGGCAATCCAACCGATCCGGCAGTATGCAAATATTTGTTGTTTACACATTTACATAAAACAAACTATTAATGTAAAGTATAAAAAACAAAAAACAGGAATGCAAGTGTTTATCATTTACTTTACTTGTTCCTTTTTATAGTGAACCATCTAAAAAACAATTCCCTCTCCCATTTGGTGGGAGAAGGTTGGTGAGGGCGATTCTGCGGCCTTTATGAATTTGGCCTGCTAAGCATCCGACAGCCCTCTGTCCGCAGGGCGGAGCGGAGGGATAAGGAAAGAGGTCGTCTGAAACGCCGCCGTATTGCTATTGCCGCCGTAGGGAAATATGATGAGTATCCGACTTGCGGATAACTTTAATGAAAACCCTTTATGAACAAAATCAAAAGCTTCCTACTGTCATGACCGCCAGCAAACAACAAACCATCGCCGACACCGCCCGCCGCCTGTTCCGCGAACACGGCTTTTCTGCCGTATCCGTAGGCGGCATCTGCGCCGAGGCCGCTGTTAGCCGCGTTACCTTTTACAAATATTACAGCGGCAAAAACGCGCTCTTGCAGGAAATCGTTACCGAACAGAAAAACCGCGTCCGCGCCGAATTCGAAAACCTGCTCGCACGGCAATGCAGCCTGCGCGAAGCCGCCGAAGCCGTGTTCGCCCTACAAAAACAATCGTTTGAAGAACTCTATTCCGCCGCCTTCCTGCGCGACATCGAAGAAAACACCGATTTGGAGCTGGAGCGGTTTTTCCATGAGTTGAACGAAGAAAAATACGCCTTTATGCGCGGCTTCTTCCACATCCTGCAACAACGCCGCCTGATTCAGCCCGATTTGCCGGTGGAACTCATCGACCTGTTCATCCGGCAGGCGGATATATTGATGCGCCATCCGCAACTGGCTGCGCTTTATGCCGCTGCGCCGCAAAAGCTGCCGCAGGATATATTGGGATTGCTGCTGCACGGTTTGGCGGGGGAAGAAGGAAGGAACGAGTGAGGAGATTGATTTTTTGGGGAAGATGAAAGGGATTTGCTGAATTTCTCATAAAACGTCGTCTGAAAACGAATTGTCGATTTTCAGACGACGTTTTAATCCTGTCTGAACTGCTGGAACTGATTAACCGCCAACTGACCGAAAAAAAACCTAAAAGTAGAGAAAGCATCCGCCGCCGTCATTGATGCCACCATTATTCAGACTGCCGGCAGCAAACAG